>NZ_JASLCN010000195.1 GCF_030151805.1 Fluviicola sp. | reverse complement strand
AAAAAGTATGTGAAAACCGCGTAATTGACCGCCTGGAAGAACGTTTTCCCGGAATCAGAACCAAGATCAAACACGTCTATTCTTCTACTCCGATAACTTACAGGGATTATATTTCCACTCCCGACGGTTCCATGTATGGGATTCAGAAGGATTTCAATCATATTCACAAGACGCAAATCAATACCAAAACACACGTTCCGAATTTGTTTCTGACAGGTCAGAATATCATTTTTCATGGAATTTTGGGTGCGACTATTGGCGCTCTTGTAACATCTTTTAATTTTGTAAATAATAAGCTAATCGTAGAAAAAATCAAAATGTATGACTAAAGAAGTTGATGTTGTCGTAATTGGTGCAGGTCCGGCGGGTTCTGTAGCGTCCTCTAAACTAATTAAAGAGGGTTTCAAGGTTTTGGTTTTGGAGAAAATGCAGTTTCCCAGATTCGTGATCGGTGAGAGTTTATTGCCTCACAGTATGGATTATTTGGATGAATTGGGGCTTCTTCCTGCGGTTGAAGCTTTGAAATTTCAAATCAAAACGGGAGCATGTTTTTACCATGACGGTGAACGTTGTGATTTCCTGTTTGAAAATCAGTTTTCCGAAGGTTGGTCTTATACTTTCCAGGTAAAACGTGCGGATTTTGATCATGCTTTGATCAAAGAGGCTGAAAAGCAAGGTGCAGAGGTGGAATTTCAGGCAGAAGTGACGGATGTAAAAACTTCAGCAACAAGACAAGTGGTTACTTACCGCGATAAAAACGGAGATATTCACGAAGTTCATTGCCGTTTTGTGATGGATGCAAGCGGATATGGACGCGTACTTCCTCAGATGTTTAACCTGGAAGTTCCTGTTTCTACTCCGCCGCGTGGAGCTGTTTTTGCGCATATCGACGATAGAAAAAGAACCCCGGAAGCCGGACGAAATATTTTCGTTCACGCTTTCAATGACAATACGGCTTGGATCTGGTCGATTCCTTTCTCTGACGGAACTGCTTCTGTCGGAATTGTAGGAAACAAGGATTTCATTGAAGAATGTTATGCTGACGGTGGAAAACTGTTCAAAAAACGCGTAGCTGAATTCCCTGGTTTGGACGGACGTTACGACGGTGTTGAGTTCATGTTTGAGCCGCGTTTGATCGTGAATTATGCCGTTTCTGTGAAGCAGGTTTACGGAGAAGGATATGTGTTGTGTGGAAACAGTACGGAATTTCTCGATCCGATTTTTAGTTCAGGAGTAACACTTGCAATTTCTTCCGGATACAAAGCAGCAGCATTGGTTGCGAAGCAATTGAACGGAGAAAATGTAGATTGGGAAAACGATTACAGCGTGGTTCTGAAAAAAGGAATTGATGTGTTCAGAACATACGTTTTGGCCTGGTATGAAGGAACTTTAGGAGATATTTTCTTCAGTGAGAAGGTCGATGATCAGATTCGTCAGCAGATTTGTTCTGTTTTGGCAGGATATGTTTGGGATGAAACGAATCCGTTCGTTAAAAAGCACAGTACTTTGGTAAATGCGGTTGCGCATATCGTGAAGATGTAAAATATGAAGTAAAGGAATGTATCGGACTTGAATGTATGATACGCACCAGATTCGTTTTGTGGTTTCTGATTTAGAAAACAAGAGCCTTCCGGTTGAATATTCTCTATGTGTTCTACGTAGCTATGTGGTAAAATGAACCACATAGCACGCGATAGGTCACATAGTTTTTAGAGTTTATTATAGCTTGGTGAGGATGTATCACGTGCTTACTTAAAGACAATTTTTTCTGGCTTACGCATGTGGTTTTTGAAAACCTGGCTGCGTAAATAATCCGTTTCAAGGAAAACGAAATGCGGAACTACGCGCAATTTCGCTTTGCATTCTTCCACAATCTCATTCATCACCGGAGAATGCTCGATTCTGTTTTCCAATAAGATGGTGATGGTGTCATGACCTAAATAATCTTTTGAAACTTCAATCTTGTAACAGCTAATTTCGGATCGGCTGTCAAAAATTTCGTAAATCGAAGGCGGAAAAATGGTTGTTCCCTTAAACTTGATCATTTGATTTTTCCGACCCAGAATAGGGCCTACGCGAACGGAATTTCTTCCGCAAGTACAAGGTTCTCTGTAAATTCGGGCTACGTCTCCTGTTTTATAACGGATTAACGGAGTTCCTTCCGTTCCGATGGTACTGATAACGATTTCTCCTTTTTCACCGTGAAGAACTTCATTTCCTGCCTCGTCCAAGACTTCCAGGTAGATCAGATTTTCGTTCAAATGTCCGCCCTGATGCGCGGTACATTCCGTAAACGCCGCTCCCATTTCAGTTGAGGCGTAGGTCGAAAACAATTCGATATTCCAGTCTGCATGAATGCGTTTTGCCAATACATTTTCGGATAAATCATCTTCGCGAATCGGTTCTCCGATGCAAATTACGGAACGAACGGACGTTTCATTCATCTGGATACCGTTCTGTTTCGCGTAATCAATCAGATTGACCAGGAAACTCGGAACTGCGATCAGAATCGTGGGCTTGTTTTCCAGGATTGAATTCCACTGCAAAGCCGGAACACCCGGACCAATGCGGATGATTCCCGCATTGAGCTCCTGAACTCCCAGGTAATAAGCCAGTCCGGCCATGAATTGCTTGTCGATGGTAGTCATCAATTGAAAAAGATCTCCCGCTTTTGCTCCTGTCAGTTCAAACGATTCCTTTTCGTTTTTAGCCAGGCGTAACAAATCGTTTTTCGTCAGATAAATTGTTACGGGTTTTCCGGAAGTTCCGGAAGTTGTGACATATTCCGCAATTTGATTGCTTGGAACACACAAAAAATCCCGGTTATTCAGCGACAAATCTTCTTTATTGGTAAACGGAAGCATCCGGAATACTTCAGGAGTCATGTTTTCAAGAACCGTTTTTGAAAAGTGTCTTTGGTAAAAAGGAGCATGTGCGAACGCATAATCCAGTGTTTGAAGGACCTGTTGAAATTGGGTATTGTTTTCAATTACTTCTGACATTCTTTGATCAAATTTTTGAGTTCCTGCTCTATTTGCGGTGAAGCAACACGTTTCGTCAATGCTTTTTGATAATACAAAATAGCTCTTTTTTTGTTTCCTTTCTTCTGGAAATACTTTCCTAACTGCTCGTAGGTAATGTATAATTCCGAGTTATTGGAGATAAAGGTTGCGATTTGCTTCTCGTTCAGATCGAGTGCCTGATCAAACATCAGGTAAGCTGAAATTTGTTGTTTGACCGTTTTAAAATCTTTGAATTTCTGGTAGGAAACGGAGTTCACAAAAGCATCCTGCGGAATAGAATCCACCAATTGAATGTGTTTCGTTTTGAAAGTCTTGTTCAAATCATATCCCAAATAGGTTCCTAGTTGGAAATTTGTACTCGAAATGAAGTAAAGTCTGCTTTGCGGCTGCATCACAACACTGTGGTGAGCCAATAATTGATTCAAAGCACGCGGATTTCCCATTCCAAGCGTATCTCCGTCCCAACCGTTTTGATTTCTCAGGATAGAAGCGGCTATTAAAGGATTCAGGACATTGGATTTTTCCAATAACTGATTCATGCGGTCGAAACGGTATTTTGAATCACTTTGTGCAATGTTTTTGACGTTTTCCGGGTCTTTTTTAAAGGTTTCGGATTGATAGTGATTGGCGCAAACCAATACATCCGTTTTGCTCTCGTAAACTCCCAGTTTTTTCGGGGATTTCTCAATCAACACTGCTTTTCCGTCTTCTGCGGAAGAAATCATAAGCGTTTCTGAAACAAACGTATGTCGCTTTTTGGCAATGGCAATGGCTTCGTCTATGTTTTTCGCGTATTGCAGAATTTCCCGTGCCAGGAGCGAAATCGGCATTTTGGAACTTGTCGGCAAATCCGATTTTGAGGCATTGATGGTGACTGTCAGACCTTTTTCATTCATTCCGGAAGCAACTCCGGTGAATCCTGCCCAGGAATAAGAAGTGAATTTGTATCCTTTGCTCGGGTTCACGAAAATGATCAGCTTATTCTTTGCGAAATCATCACCGACATAAAAGTCGAAGTTTCTCCCGACCAACAATTGCTTGTTTTCGCTTTTCGTTCCTTTTACCGCGAAAGAAGTACAACCAACAACGCTGTAGTCATTCAACGCATGCCCGATATCGTGTGCTGCGTGATAATTCAGAATACGTGTATATTTCGAAGCAATGTAGTTGTAACGTTCGGAAAATGACTGGGAAATTCCGTAAATCTCCTGTTGGTTTTCCAGTGGAATGTTTTCCGGAAGATCGCTGTTAAAGAACCCTACCATCAATTTGATAGCGTGTCTCCAAAGCTTATTCGGAAGGAAGTTATTGATTTGTCCCACGAAAATATCTTCCTGTTCCTGGACCAATTCTTTCGCGAGTTTTCCATAAATCAACCCCCTTTCATAAGGTTCACCTTCCAGATACATTTCCCAAACCCCGAATTTGTTTTTTTTCAGATAGGAACTTCCCAGTACGTAATGATCTTTTCCAACTTGCTTGCGCTCGCCGACCTCGATAGAAGGAACTTCCGGAGTGTCGATCTGGGCATTGAACAGAACGATCGTAAACAAAATGAAAACAAAGGCAAATACCAGTTCTGTGGGAATCCAAACAAGACGGAATAGGTATTTTAATAAGGTTCTTAACACGGATTTGAATAAATAGACTGCAAATATAAGCTATTTTTGAGCTGAATCTGAGTAATTTCAAGTCCGTACGAGCAATGATTAGTATAATTAACAATCCTGATTTTGTGCTTGCTTATTTTAAGCAGGAGAACTACGAAGCATTGTTGAGAAGCGGAATCAACAAGCGCGATCTGGAGAAGCAGGGAATTCTGATATTGCTGGATGAATTGGGTTATGGAAATCTTCATATCGATTACAAAACAAGCGGACAACCTTACTTTGAAGCAAAATCGGAATTGTTTTTATCTATTTCTCATTCGAAGGGTTGGTTTGCCGTCATGGTCGGGAGAAAACCGGTTGGAATTGATGTCCAGGTTTATTCGGAAAGATTGAAAGCCGGTCAGGATTATTTCAGAAACGACCGGGAGATTGAATTTTCTGAGGATGAAACCGCATTACATCTGATGTGGTGTGCGAAAGAAGTCTTTTACAAATGGAAGGAAGGCAAGGTTCAGGATCTGAAAGAGGAAGTGAGTTTGCTGAAGATTGAAAAAGAAACGTTGCTGGTAGATTTTGAAAAAACAGCATATTCGCTGAAATACCAATTGATCGAAGATGCTTTTTTGGTTTTCATGAATGAAGCATAGTCACGCGATTCATTTGTAGAAATAGATAAAATCTGTGCACAAATTTAAAGTGAAGTTAGAACTAGTTGTTCAGTTTTTATACTGAATGAATACTTGAATCAATTTGATTTAAAATAAAGTAAAACAATAACTTATATTTCAAAATTCCCTTCATTCAGAATTTTGTCTGCTAAAACAGAACTAAGTTTGTAGTAACTTTCATTTGTCCAGCCCCCAACATGTGGTGTCAGTAAAATTCTGTCCGATTGAAGCAAGAAATTCAATGCTTCGTTTGAATCATTTTCAAAGAAGTTTTCAAAAGATTTTTTCTCAAATTCATTCACGTCCAATCCTGCCGAAATCGTGATTCCTTTTCGAATGGAATCAATTAATGATTTGGTTTCAACTATTTTTCCTCTTGACAAATTCAACAGATAAATCGGTTTGCCGAGTGCATCAAAAAACTCCTGGTCTGCAAAGTAAATCGTTTCTTCGTTTTGTGGAATGTGAAAAGAGATCACATCCGATTTCCGGAGCACTGCTTCCAATGTCGCTTCGATCACGAATTCGTCCCCGAAACCGGTTTTATATTTGTCGTAGGCCAAAAGAGTCACATCAAAACCGCGCAACTTTTTAGCAAAGGCTTTTCCGTTGTTTCCATAACCGATGATTCCAACCGTTTTTCCGTCGAGTTCAACACCACGATTTCCTTCGCGGTCCCAGATTCCGTTTTTGACATCGCGGTTTGCAGTGTGAATCTTGTTCATCATGGAAAGCAACATTCCCAAAGCGTGTTCCCCGACTGCATTTCTGTTTCCTTCAGGCGCGTTGTACAACGTAATTCCGCGTTTCGTGCAATAATCTTCGTCAATATTCTCCATTCCGGCACCTGAACGTGCAATAAACTGCAAATCCGGGGCAAATTTCAGGATTGATTCATCCATCGTAAAGCGGGAACGGATAACAATTCCATGAGTATCATGCAATTGCTTTTCACATGTTTCTCTCGACCAATCGTGACCTTCGATGCATTCGTATTCGCCGCTTTGAGTCAATCGTTCTGCTAAAATGGGGTGGATGGTATCTAAAAAGACAACTTTTTTCATGGGGTACTTTTGATTCCTCCGAAGTTACCCTTTATTATTTGAAAGATTTCAGTGCGAACTGTAAAATAATGGGAATTATGCGCTCAATGAAGGAAGGTTCTCCATTGTCAGAACCGCCCAAAGCTTCGTGAAGCACATTGGAGGGTTGCAGGTTTTTCTTTGCTCCCTGCAAACCGCGTTTGAATTTTTGTGCATGGATTTCCCGTTCGAGTTTCAGGATTTTCAGATCCAGCTCAATTTCCTCAAACGAATTGTATTTCCGTGATTTTCTGCTCATTAGTCATTCAAAAAAATGGTAGAACATTTGCGCAGAATTTGCCGCTCGATGAGTTTGGAACGAACGAATAACAGCAAGAGAATGAGAGCCAGGTAGATTCCCGATACAATCAGAAATCCGAGCCAATAACTTTCCAGAGCCTCACCGATTGCCAGGGCAGCAGAAACAGACCCGAAGATCAAAAACATCATCAGGAAGAAGGAGAGCAATATCACTTTCACCACCATTTTGGTAGATTTCACCACGATTTTGAACCCCCACAATTTGTAGTATTCCATCGTGCTTTCGAGATAGGCCTTCGCTTCTTCCTGAATCTGACGGGTGTTTTCCTTTAATTCGTCAAACGCCATATTACTTTGCAGTTTTCTTCACCGGAGTTTTCAGCAAATCCAATTTCGCTTCCAGCAAAGCAATCAGTTCATCCTTTTCGTGATTCCCGCTATCAATAGCTTTGTCAATAAAATCACTCAAATTTTCTCCGACGTTTTCTGCTTTTTGATGTAAGAGTTGTGCCAATTCATGGTACTTGTCAATCAAACTGTCTTTTGATTTACCAACTCCGTCTTTGATTTTTTCTCGTATTACCGATCCCTTATCCGGGGCAAGTAAAATTCCGATCCCCGCTCCAACCACTGCACCTGCAACAAGTGCCAAAACGATATTTCCTGTGTTGCTTGACATAATCTTTTGTTTTAATGTGTTCCTAATAAATATAGGAATAAAAGTCAAACTACGATTCAAACAATCAGTCATTTAACGTTAATTCTGATTTTTCCTCCAGGGTGGAGGCCACGAATTCACGAATTTTTTGTTCGGCTAACGCGCTCACAAATTTATAGACGGGCTTGATTTTGATTCGGCTATTGTTTGAAACGAACTTTTTTCTTAATTTAAAGTGAATGAGAGATTTAATTTTAAAAAAAGAAGCCTATGACGTGATAGGCAGTTGTATGGAAGTTCACCAAAATTTGGGAGATGGGTTTTCTGAAATTGTTTATAAAGATGCCCTTGAGTATGAATTGAAACGGGAAAATATTCCATTTATCAGGGAGAAAGAATTCAAGGTTCACTATAAAGATATTATACTTCCACATTATTTTTATGCAGATTTTGTGGTCGTTGACTCGATCATTCTGGAAATAAAGGCCGTTAGCCAATTGACTAAATCACATTATGCACAAGTCATTAATTATCTGGCTGTTTCTAATCTTCCTTTAGGATTATTAGTCAATTTTAATGAAGATAGCCTGAAATACAAACGTTTCGTATTATAGTATGAAACCAATGCGAGCGCGTTAGCCGAGCTCTAATTCGTGAATTCGTGGCGACAACTATTTCAGTTCTGACATTACAAAGCTGCTATTCACCTGCCCGATATGAGGAATGCGCGCCAGTTGATTCTTCAGGAAATCCTGGTACACTTCCATATTTGCGACCTCAATGATGAGCATGTAATCGGTTGCGCCGGCTACGTGATACGCATGACTGACTTCCGGCAGTTCCCGGATCGCACTTTCAAAAACGTCAATTCCTTCTTTCTGGTGACTTTTCAGACTCACCTGGCAAACTACTTTTAAATCCCGGCCAATTGCTTTCCGGTTGATCAAAGCAGTATAACCCTGAATCACCCCAATGCGCTCCAGGCGCTTGATACGTTCAAAAGTCGGAGTAACGGAAAGCCCGATTTTACCCGCAACTTCCTTATTATTCATTTTGCCATTGCTTTGCAAAAGGGCAATAATTTGCTGATCTATTGTGTCTAACGAGCTCATTGTTCTGATTTTGAGAAAATAATTCTGCTTTCCGTAGTTCAAATGTTAAATATTAGAATGGAAAAGCATTATTTTCTAAATGTATAGAATAATATTCTTTGATTCTGAAATTCAGCAAAAATTCCTTTTTCTTAGTAAAAGTATTTAACGTATAAAATTCTTAATGAGACCAGAAAGTTTAATGATGAGTTACGGGTACAAACCTTCTCTTTCGGAAGGGGCGATTAAATGTCCGATTTTCCAAACTTCAACCTTTGTGTTCAACACGGCTGAAGAGGGAAAGGCATTTTTCGAAGTAGCTTATGGAATTCGTGAAAAAGGGGAAAATGAAGAGTTGGGGTTGATTTATTCACGATTAAACAATCCGGACCTTGAAATTCTCGAAAATCGTTTGTGTTTATGGGATGAAGCGGAAGATTGTGCCGTTTTCGAAAGTGGAATGTCGGCTATTTCAACTGCTTTGATGGAGTTTTTGTCGCCCGGAGATTTATTGCTTTATTCCCGCCCGGTTTACGGTGGAACCGACCATTTTATCAATCATTTCCTGAAAAAGATGCAGATTGATTCGGTTGGATTTCGTGCAGATGAAGATTTCGACATGATTGTTGCCCGCATTGAAGCCACTGGAAAGGCTGATCGTTTGCGCATGATTCATATCGAAACACCTGCCAATCCGACGAATGCCCTGATCGACATTCAAATGTGCGCAGATATCAAAAAGCGTTTTTCAACTGCAGATTCGGATGTGATTTTATCGGTTGACAATACCTACATGGGACCATTGTGGCAGCATCCGCTGAAGTTTGGTGCGGATCTGGTTTTGTATTCGGCTACCAAATACATCGGAGGTCATTCGGACGTCATTGCCGGAGCTTGTTTGGGATCCAAAGCCTTGATGGCGCGGATTAAAGGATTGAGAACATTCTTAGGAAACATGGCTGGTCCGTGGACAGGTTGGTTATTGATGCGTAGTTTGGAAACCTTGAAAGTGCGTATGGAAGAACAGGCGAAAAATGCGGTGGAAGTTGCGAAATTTCTGCGTTCACACCCGAAAGTAAGCCATGTGTATTATTTAGGATTTATTCCGGAACAGGGAACCGAAAATGAAAAACGCATTTACAAAGAACAATATACTTCCAGCGGTGCGATGATTGCCTTTGACGTCATTGGAGGAGAGAAGGAAGCTTTTGCATTCCTGAATAACCTGAAATTAATCAAATTGGCAGTGAGTTTGGGAAGCACGGAAAGTTTGGCAGAACACCCGGCAACGATGACCCATGCAGATGTACCGCAAGATGTAAAAGAAGCAATGAAAATATCTTCAGCGTTGGTACGCGTATCCGTTGGGGTAGAGCACTATGAAGATATTATTTCAGATATTTCGCAAGCGTTAAACAACGTTTAAAGAATTTTCTCCGTCATACCTGGAGAAAGTGGGAGGTTTTAGTTGATTTATTACAAAACAAGAATACTCCTGGACACCACAGTCTAAATTACTACTGCAAATTCCCCTGTTGACGAAAGTTAGCAGGGGATTTTGGTTTTTGGAAGGATATTTTTGGTTAATAAGTTCAAAGATTTAGCCCTCTACCAAATTCTCGTTATCTTCGTAGCTTCAAACAATTTGATTTTTTCTTCCAATGAATCCAACACAGGCATTAACGATTTACAATAGTTTAAGTGGTGAAAAAGAAGCGTTTAAACCCATTATTTCCGGTAAAGTGGGAATGTATGTCTGCGGACCGACACTCTATAGCGAACCGCATATGGGAAACATGCGCACGTTCATCAATTTCGATTTGATTTACCGTTATTTACTTCATGTGGGTTATCAGGTGAAATATGTGCGCAACATTACGGATGCCGGACATATTACTAATTCTGCGGGTGAAGCAGTGGATTCTATTGGAAAAGCTGCACGTGTGGAGCAAGTGCAATCGTTGGAAATTGTTTATAAATACAATGTAAAATTCCAGGATCTGCAACGCATTTACAATTTGCTGCCTCCATCCATTGAGCCTACAGCAACCGGACATATCCAGGAGCAGATCGAAGTGATTGAAAAAATCATTGAGAATGGATTTGCTTATGTAGTGAACGGATCCGTGTATTTTGACGTACGTGCTTACAGTGAAAAATTTGAATACGGAATTCTGAGTGGTCGGAAAGTAGACGAACTGGAAGAAGAAACCCGTGAATTGAATGCGCAGGAAGAGAAGAAATTCTTCGCTGATTTTGCGCTTTGGAAAAAAGCAAATCCGGATGATATGCAAATCTGGCGTTCGCCCTGGGGAGACGGAAATCCCGGCTGGCACATCGAATGTACAGCCATGAGTACGAAATACCTGGGAGACCAGTTCGATATTCACGGTGGTGGAATGGACTTGAAATTTCCGCACCACGAAGACGAAATCGCACAAAGTTGTGGTTCTGTTGGCTGCAATCCGGCGAATTACTGGATGCATGCAAACATGTTGAATGTAAATGGGAAGAAAATGTCCAAATCGTTGGGGAATTACTTTTTGCCGAAAGAAATTGTGGAAGGAACAACGGATGTTTTCGATAAACCGTATTCTCCGCAAGTGATTCGCTTTTGCATGATGCAGGCGCATTACCGCAGTACGCTGGATTTTACTCCGGATTCCCTGAATGCAGCTGAAAAAGGATTTGAACGTTTATCAGAAGCATACGCGAAATTGAGTTCTTTGGAGACAAAAGAAACATCTTCTTTGGATGTGAAGGGGTTGGTGGATTCATTCTATAAAGCAATGAATGATGATTTCAATGCACCAATGCTCGTTGCAGGTTTGTTCGAAGCAGTGAAATACATCAACACCGTTTCAGAAGGAAAAGCGGCTATTTCGGCAAGTGACCTGGAATTGTTGACGAAAGAATTTACCGCATTCGTGTTCGATGTACTTGGTTTGACAATTGAAAAGGCATCTTCGGACGGAGCTTTGACAGCGGCAATGGATTTGGTATTAGATATGCGTAAATCTGCGCGTGAAAATAAAGACTGGAGTACATCAGATAAGATCAGAGATCGTTTGGCAGAAGCCGGAATTGTGGTGAAAGACGGTAAGGATGGCGTGACGTGGACGGTAAAGTAGATTCGTTTCTTCCCCCTTTGAAGGGGGATAAAGGGGGATGGCCACCCCTCTCAATCTCCCCTCAAGGGGAGAGGTAAAATTCTCAAATTGATAAATGAATCAGTCGTTCGGAAAACCATATAAGCTCTGTAGTCGAAAAATGATCGACCGTCTCTTCAAGGAGGGAAAACAGCTGCGTGCCTTTCCGTTGACGGTTTATTACCTCGAAAACGAATCGACTGAGAAAGTTCCTTTTCAGGTGGTGCTTTCTGCTCCGAAACGACAATTCAAACGGGCGCACGACCGCAATTATGTGAAGCGCTTGATGAAAGAGGTTTTGCGCAGGGAAAAACAACCTTTGGAAGACCTTTTGAATGTCCGGGAAAAGCAATTGGCACTTTTTATTGTTTATGGAAACAAGGAAGTGCTGAGTTATCCGGAATTGGAAAAGAGTGTGCGGAAACTGCTGGGGAAATTGATTGCGGAATTCGCTGATAAGGAGTAATCAGTTTGCCTTTCATCAAAAAACCTAAAAAATCAAGTACCTTTTCCAATCTTTCGGTATTTTTACCCCATTAGAAAGTCTTTTTTACGGAATGATTTTTGAACGTCACCCAATAAGAGAAAGCACTGCTTTCGATAAGAGCCAGCCGAAAGGTCGGTGAAGACTGAGCTAAGCAATGATGAATTGCTTAAAGCGAAGGAACAAGCGTTAGAGCAGATAAAAATTAAGCGAAGTTTTTGATGGAAATCAAGTGGCAACGCAGTTAAAGAAAAATAATTAAATATGAAGCAATTCCTGCATGTTTTCGTCCTGGCAGCCATCGTTTTTGGTTTTAATACCCAGGTAAAAGCGCAATCCAACGGATTTGAGGAGATTAAATCCATGGAATTGATGGATCTCATTTTCCAGCAATTGGAAATGAATTACGTGGATGAGATTAAACCGGGTGAAATGAGCAAAACCGCTATCGATGCGATGTTGAGACAGCTGGATCCGTATACGGTTTATTACCACGAGTCGAATATGGAAGATTACCGCATGATGACTACCGGACAATACGGTGGAATTGGTGCTTTGATCCGGAAAATGGGAGATTATACCTACATCGCTGAACCTTATGAAGGAAAGCCGGCTCAGTTGGCTGGTGCGATAGCAGGAGATAAAATCCTTTCCATTGAAGGAAAAGACATGAAAGGAAAAGCAAGTGATGAGGTTTCAGATGCTTTGCGCGGCCCGAAAGGTTCTACGATTCAATTGCGTGTGGAACGTGCAGGTCAGGAAAAAACCATTTCCATTACGCGTGACGAAATTAAACTGGCAGATGTTCCTTACTTCGGGATGTTGGGTACATCCACCGGTTATATCAAATTAAACGCCTTTACACAAACCGCTTCTGCTGAAGTGTTGGCGGCATATGGAAAATTGAAACAGCAGGGAATGACTTCTTTGATCCTGGATTTGCGCGGAAATGGTGGAGGTTTATTGATTGAAGCGGTGAAAATCGTGAATATGTTCGTGAAAAAAGGACAAACGGTTGTAACTACGAAAGGGCGCATTCCGGAGGAAAACAGAACATATGCCACATCAGCAGATCCGATTGATTTGACTATTCCATTGGCAGTTTTGGTGGATGGCGGTTCGGCATCAGCATCAGAAATCGTTGCGGGAAGTTTACAGGATCTGGATCGTGCGGTGATTGTCGGAACGAATTCTTATGGAAAAGGATTGGTGCAGCGTACCTTTGATCTGAAGTATGGATCGAAGATCAAAGTGACGATCTCAAAATATTATACACCTTCGGGGCGTTGTGTTCAGCGTTTGGAATACTACGACAAAGAGCTTGGAGATAAGCCGAAAGCCATTGCAGATTCCTTGTTGAAGACCTTCAAAACGGCAAACGGACGCAAAGTAATCGACGGACGCGGAATTGAGCCGGATATGGTGGTGGAACAAGACGATTATTCCCGCTTGTTATTGATGTTGGTTAGCAATAATGTGATTTTCAATTATGCAACAGATTTCAAACGTTCACATGAAACTATCGGGCCGGCTAAAACATTCAAACTGACCCCGGAAGAGTACGATGCATTTAAGGCGTATGCCTTGAAACAAACCTTTACGTATTCCACGGCTTCCGAAGAACAATTGGAAAGAATGAAAAAGACCGCAGAAGATGAAGGATATTTTGAAGACATCAAAGCAGATTATGAGCAATTATTGTCGAAAGTAACTCCATCGAAAGAGCGTGATCTGGATAAGTTTAAAGCGGAGATTAACGATATTCTTTCCAGTGAAATCGTATCCCGTTACTATTATCAAAATGGTCGTGCCGAACAAGCATTCCAGGCAGATAAAGATGTGCAGAAAGCATTGGAGATTCTTTCGGATTCAAAACAGCTAAATACTATTCTCGGGAAATAAGCGTTATCGATTTAATATAGCGATTACTTATGCTGGATAAATTGACCGGTAAGCCCGTTCATTACTATATTCAATTGGTAGCAATGATGGGAATTGCAGCCGGGTTGCCTTATAGTAAAATTCCCTTGTCGCTTGGCACCATGCTTCTGGGTTTGAATGTCATTCTGCTTTGGGATTGGAAAACGGTTTGGAAGAACTGGATTTCCAACAAGTGGCTTTGGTTGTTGTTTGCATACATCGGGATGGAGATCATTTCTATTTGTTGGTCAAACGATCAGAAAGAAGCTCTGGATATGATCCGGAAAGAAATGCCGCTTTATACCATTCCTTTAGCGGTTGTTGCCATTCCGTTGACCCGTGTGAAACATTATATGTGGGTTGCTCTCAGTTTCCTGCTTGCAGTTTTTATCATCAGCTTTATCAATGTGGGAACCTATTTCCATTGGTGGGGCTCAAAGGTTTATGACGATATCCGGAGTCTTTCCCTGTTCGTTTCGCATTTGCGTTTTGCCATGATGATTGTCCTGGCATTGGTGTTTTGCGCAGCCTGGTGGATTCGGAAATTTCCATACCGATGGATTGCTTTGATTTTGGCTTTATGGTTCGTCTATTATACGAATCTGTCACAGATCGGAATGGGATTTTTCACGCTTTCAGGAGTAATTCTGATGATGTTTTACTTCAAGGTAAAATCCATTCAAAAACCGTGGGTCAAACGGAGTTTTATCGGATTATTTGCAGTTTGTATGCTGACTTCTATCGTTTTTATCACGGCGAAACTTCAACCTGTTGCACCTAAGATCGAAATCAATACCGATGATTACGGATTGAGAACCGCGAATGGCAATATCTACACCTTTGATGTGCCTGAGAACATGAATTGGGAGAATGGTTACCCGGTTCAGTATTTCGTTTCGGAAGAGGAACTGGAAAAAGAATGGGCGAAGGTTTCCGATGTTCCTTACAGTGATGGAACAGACTTGAAAGGAAACCCGATCCGGAATATTTTG
>NZ_JASLCN010000184.1 GCF_030151805.1 Fluviicola sp. | reverse complement strand
CTTAGTAGGAACTTCCGGAGGTGGAAAGACAACTATTTCGTCGTTGGTTCTGAACTATTACAAAGTCAACAAAGGAGCGATTTACTTTGGAGACACGAATGCAGATTCTATTGATATCAAATACCTGAGAAAACATATTGCGATTGTTCCACAAGATGTTTTGCTTTTTGCAGGAAGCATTCTGGAAAACATTGCTTTCGGAAATCCGGATGCAAGCGAAGATGCGATCATCAGTGCGGCAAAACAGGCCAATGCGTATGATTTCATTACGAGTTTCCCTGATGGTTTTAAAACGCAGGTTGGAGATCGTGGAATTCAGCTTTCGGGTGGTCAGAAACAACGGATTGCTATTGCACGAGCTATTTTGAAAAACCCTACCATTTTGATTTTGGACGAAGCGACTTCTGCTTTGGATTCAGAATCAGAAAGAGTGGTTCAGGATGCTTTGGAAAAATTGATGCAGGGAAGAACCTGTATCGTTATCGCTCACCGGTTGAGTACGATTCGTAATGCAGATAAAATCCTGGTACTTCAGAATGGAAATATCGTTGAAAGCGGAAATCATTCGGACTTAATGGCAACGAGTGGTGTTTATTCTGATTTGGTAAAAATTCAGGTCAACCTCGGATAAGTCATTGATTTTCAATCCCGTCCCAATATTGGGAAATTGGGTTTTGGGGAAATTGTTTTTTTCCAATTTCGGGAATTTAGCCGCAAACAAATCCTACATCAACGCATTGAATTACAGATACAAAAAACGCAGACCAAAATAGTCTGCGTTTTTAATTTAAACCGGAAATCACTACTTCACAATCAACAACTTCCTTGTAATTGCGCTACGGGAAGTTTTGATCCGAACAATGTAATCACCGGAATAAAGCAATTGTGTGTCAAAAAAAGCAATCGTGCTGCCAGCCGGAATCACTTTTTCCAAAACCATTCTTCCTGTCAGATCCATTAATTGCACCGTCAGATTTTCTTTCACCAAACCATTCACCTGGATCGCTACCAAATCCGTTGCAGGGTTCGGAAACAAATCAATATTCAGGTTTTCAAGTTCCGACTGAGTCAAACCATTCGTTACCGGAGTATAAGTCGTTGTGGTCTCTCCTACCGATGTCACTTTTGTCACAACTTTATTTCCATAAAACGTCGGGCCAACAACATACGGATAAGCCGAATTCCAGTTTTCATCTACCGTTGCGAAATAACAATAGATTCCCGCAGGATATTCAGGAGTAATACAGAATCGACCATTGTGAATATCCAGGTAATCTTCGCTCGCCGGAGCTGTAAATTCATAATCTTCGCGGAAATAACCCAAAGGATACGTTGTATTTACTGCCGGGCCTGCCGTCACTGAAGCTCCAGTATAGTATGTATTCCGAACGGTAATATTTCTCAACGAAAAAGAAGATTTCATGCGCACAATTCCACCCGTACCGTTTGCATTTTTATAGGCATAGGCTCCATAAATCGGGAAACCATCGTATGCATATCCGATCAGCGGAGAATGCTGTGTGCTGTCAATCGCGTACAAACCGTCCGAATCATACAAATTACAAACGGTAGAAATGACCTGCAAATCCAGATCAAATGCGCTCGGGCTTTGATGATGATGATAATTTCCCATTGCCGGATGTCCTTTCGCACAGTCAAAACCGCCGCGTTCGCCCACAACAGCATCCCTGTTCCAAACACCGTCGCCCATTCCACCCATCGGGCCACCAGCAAGCGCATTGGTCGAATTTTTCCAGGAAACACCATCACGGTAATCAAACAGGGCAACCCCGTTAATGAAAACACCGATGTTTCCACCGGTTGTAGCCGTAAGAGTTCCCGTGTTTTGCGCCGGACTCAGGGGAATTTTGAAAATGGCATTCTGATCTGTTGCCTGACTTGGATTACCATCCAGAAACGGCCCTGTCGGATAAGAAGGAATCCCATTGGTAGTAACATACACCCAGGCGGATGAATATTGAATCAATTGCGTGTTCACCGGAACATTGTCCTGGATAGGTGTCGAATTTCCACTCACATAATGACTTCCGTTCAAAGTAGTATTTTGCAACCAGGAAGTAATCGCGGGTCCTTGCGAAAAAACGGTCAGGGAGGAAATCGGGAATAGAATAATTGCAGTTATTTGTTTCATAGTTTAGAGCATTTAAAAATTTAGACGACACTTCCACATAAATCCCTCGTATGAAAAGAAAAAAACCGGTCCTCCAAACTAAATTGGATAGACCGGTCTCTCTTACGCTACCTTGTTAGGCTAAAAATCATCCCGGTATTCGCGGATAGTAGAATTGTTTATTGGTCAAAAAGGTATAATCCGTGAGTGTTTTCAGGAAAGCAATGATATTTCGTTTGTCGTTTTCATTCAAATCAATCCCGTTGCGAAGCTTTGGAGACAAGGTCGGAGATGAATGAATATTCGATGAGTAGTGAAACAATACCATTTGAAGGCTTCGGTATCGCCCATCGTGCATATAAGGTGCCGAACGTTCAATGTTTCGAAGCGTCGGAACTTTAAATTTCAGGGAATCCGAAGGTTTCTGAGTGACTTTCATCCGACCCATATCCTGAAGCATTGAATCCGGAACCAGGCCATTATTTTCGAAGTTTTGATTCGTAAACAACGGTTCCGTGTGACAGGAAACACAATGTTGCCGGAACAAATCATATCCTTTGGTTTCGGATTCCGTAAATTGAATTCCATTTTCACCACGCATCACACGATCATACTTTGAATCGGAACTCACGAGTGTCAGCATGAACTGCGAAAGTGCTTTTAGAAAACGTTCTCCGGTAATCGTTTCAGAGTGAAATGATTGTCTAAATAATTGCCTGTACTTTTCCTGTTTGTTGATTTTTTGAAGCACATGCGAAAGGTTTTCATCCATTTCCAGGTGATTTTCCAAAGGTGCTAATGCCTGCACATCCAAATGATTGACAGCTCCGTCCCACATAAAATGCTTCCCCCAGGCCAGGTTCACCAAAACCGGAGAATTACGTGTTCCGATCCGGTCTTTAATTCCGTGACTTAAAGCATGATCAATATGGGTAAACGCATTGTACGGAGAATGACAACTGGCACAAGAAATCGTGCTATCAGAAGATAAAACAGGATCGTAAAAAAGCGTTCTTCCCAATTGAACAGTCGCAGAATCCAAAGGATTTTTTTTGAAATCATAAACCGGTTCCGGCCAGTTGGAAGGTGTTTTCCAGAGTCCTTCTGCGTACCGGAATGAAACCAGGAGCAAAAACAAAATCAGAAAATATGCTTCCAGTCTTTTCATGGCTTCAGCTCAATTGATTTTGTGAGTAATTGCGTATATTCAACCGCTTTGATACTTGGCGACATCACATGCAGATCGGATTTCGACCGGATCACTTCATTCATCAGTGAACTCAAATCGATGTTTAATTGCGGATTCGTCGTTTGATTGCTTTTAAGCACCAGCTGCTGAACTCCTGAAAAAGGCCGTACATATCCTCCTAAATGAAATTGAAAGGCTTCCTGTTTCGGAATGGAGAATGTGCCCTCCAGTTTACAATTGATGTAACCGCTTTGCCAGCTCCAATACATTCCATGCATCGGATCAAGTGCTCCCGACATTGCTCCAGAAGTATTCGTGATACTATCTATACCGAACAAAAAACAGATCTTATTTACCTGAAATGCATTGATTTGCGGAAAAATCAATTTCCGGGTGGAATCATTCTCAAAGTCAATCAAATATGCGGCAACCGAATCAACTGCAATTAGTTGATCGTTTTGGTAAAATTCGAATTTCGACAAATAGAAACGAGCCTGTTCCAGTTGAAAGAAATGATCATTCAGTTGAACCGGCTGATTTAATCTAACGGGCTGCTTACTGACCATCAAATTGACGTCAATCGTAAGCTGCCCCCATCCGAATAATGGAAACAAAATCAATCCGGTTAATAAGCTCTTCATCAACGTCCTGGTCCTTTTGGTGGTGAAAACAACGCTGCTATTTCCCGGTTCAGCGCTTTGAAATAGTTTTTCTGATCCGGTCGGCACAATTTTGCAATGTCTTTGAAATGATTGAAATGAATGTGTTCTATTTTCGCTTCGACTTTCAGAATTTGCTGCAATAAACTATCTGAAAAAGGCGCATTCAGGTCGGAATACAATTGTTGTTTCTGAAACTGTAATTCTCTTTCGGCACCTCTGATTGCTTTTCGGTGTTCATGGATCAAAGCATCATATGCTGCAACCTGTTTTTCATCGAAATGCAATTTTTCAATGATTTCATTTCTCGGTCCCTGGTGTCTTCGTTCGGGAGCCATCACCCATTTATAAATGAATAAGGCATTACTTAAAAGCAACACGACAATAAACCCGTTTCTAATCACCGACTTTTTCATTGGTACAACTGATTAGAAGGTGCCAGGTTCATTTCGGAAACCAAACCGTCATTGTTTTCAGGTTTATTCTTCGATCCCAAAACAATTACATTCAGCACAACAATCAGCACAATTCCAGTCAGATAAATAACCGTTTTCCGCGTCGACAAATGATCAAGAAGTTCTTCCTGCAGTTTTGCCTGAATACGCGTCAACAGGAATGGAGAAACTTCTGCTTTCTCTATCTTTTCCAAAGTATGTAACGGATCTTTTTTCATGCTATTCATTTTTTAGACGACACTTTGAGCTTTACCCCTCGCCGCTGTTCATTTTTTTTGAAAGATTTGTTTTCGCACGCTGAACCAGTGATTCAACCGCTTTGGGAGAAAGCCCCATAATTCCGGCAATTTCACTGAGAGAAAGTTGTTCGATCTTATTCAGAATCAAAGCCGTTTTCTGATTATCCGGAAGTTCATTGATACAGGAAAAAATAAATTCCGTTTCCTCTTTATATTCCATTAAAACTCCCGGATGGTTGAATTCAACCGAATCGTTCCCGGAAAGTTCATGGGTAAACCAAAAGAAGCGCTTCTTCCGTTTTTTTGCTTTCAGAAAATCCAATGATTTATTGATTGCAATGCGATAAAGCCAGGTGCTGTGATTGGCTTCGTTCCTGAATTTATCCAATGATTTGTAAGCAGCAAGGAAAACATCCTGCGTAACCTCTTCCGCATCGTTTACATTCTGAACGTACTGCAATACCAGGTTATAAACCTGTTTGGCGTATTTTTCATACAGTAGTTCAAGCG
>NZ_JASLCN010000103.1 GCF_030151805.1 Fluviicola sp. | reverse complement strand
CTCGTAATTGTAAGTGATTTTGTCTCCGTCACGTACTTTTCGGATTCCTTCCAGAAGGATACGCTCACCGGGTTTCACGCCGCTTTTGATGACGTATAAATCGGGCATTTCAGAGCGGATGACAATTTCTCTTGAGTGAACCACATTGTCTTTATCAACGATGTAAACGTATTTTTTCTCAAGTACTTCGTAAGTGGCCTTTTGAGGAATAATGACTGCTTTTTTAAGTGGTACAACCATTTGAATACTTCCTGTTTCACCGTGTCTTAAAAGCCCTTCTTTATTTGGGAAAGTAGCACGGAATGCGATGTTTCCCGTTTCGTTGTTGAAGTCGGCTTCGATGGTTTCAACTACTCCCGGATATTTGTAGTATTCGTTGTTTGCCATTAACAAACGGACGTTTTTCATGTTGTCTTTTTGGTCAACGGTTTTGAAGTTCAGGTATTCCGCTTCAGGAACGTTGAAGTATACCCATAATTTACCGTTGTCAGAAAGTGTTGTCAGCAAATCGCCTTCATCCAGCAAACTTCCCAATCGTACCTGGAAACGGTCCATGATTCCGCTAAAAGGAGCTTTGATCTCTGTAAATCCTAAATGAACTTTTGCCAGGGATAATTCTGCTTTTGCTTTATCGTATTTTGCTTTTTCCAGTGCTAACTGGTTTTTGGAGATGACATTGCTGTCTGCAAGCATTTTGGCATTCAGGTATTCGATTTTAGCGTAGTTTGCTTCCGCTTCTGCTTTTTGCATTTCTGCCTGATACATCATCGGCATGATTTGAAACATCGGCTGACCTTGCTTTACATATTGTCCTTCATCGACAAAGATTTTTTGCAGATATCCTTTTTCCAGGGCGCGGATCTCGATGTGTTGAATGGCGCGGATCTGACAAACATAATCTTTGATGATCGTTGTGTCTTTTTGCAAAGGGCTTGTCACCAATAGCTTGGTTTTAACTTCTTTTTCTTCTTTTTTGGATTGGCAGCTTGTGTGTAATAATGCAGTGCACAGGCCCATGAGAATGAGAACTCTCTTCATAATAGTTTACTTTTTAACAAGTTGTTTTTTTGTGAAAATGTGAGCTAAGTTTCAAATACTTAACTTGTTATTCTTCCCAAGATAGATGAAAGAGACTAGATTTCAAACTAAATCTTCGGCAAGAAAGGGGGATTTTCAGACAACGGGGGCTGTCTGTGTTGGTTTTCTATATTCTGAAAACTTGAAATACGACATGCTTTCTGTTGGAAACAAGAAAAGACATGTTATCACAGAACACGAGATTGTTCTTGAAATCCTCATACAAATAGTCGAGCGACTGGTCGTAGAGAAGACCCAGAAAGTACTGGTTGCTTTCCAGGTGTTTTTGAGATGAAAAGTCTTCCGTTTCTTCTTCAATGTTTTCAATGATCAATTCCGTTTCCTCATCGGGAATCGAAGAGTTTGAATCGATTGATGAACTTGATTTGTGCTGTTTTACAACAAAATGAGAGTGCTCAATGTGATGAAAACGAATAAAAGAGGAGGAATTTGCTTCTGAGTTCGGGTAAGCATTTAGCTGGCTTGATCCAAAAACATGGAGAAAGCACAGTAATTGAAAAAATCCGATAAGCAAACTTTTCATAGCGCAAAACTAATCCAGAGTTTGATGAACGGCAAGTATTTCGGTGTTAAATATTGGTTAATTGTATTTTGCCCGAGTTTAGAAGGGTTTAAATGGTTGTTTTAGATCGGTTTAAAGTTTGAGGAATGATGTACTTAACGCAGGTAACTTATTAAATCCAGCCTTATTTTAACCGCAAAGAGTGAAAGATCGCAAAGGTATGAATGTCAACTCTACCGAAAAGCCATCACTAAGCTCCCGGACAAGTCATAATCTAACTAAAATCACTTCAATTTTGGGACAAGTCAAAAGGAAAAAGCCATCATCCGGAAGGGGACAATGGCTTTTTGACCATAAACCAACGCAAGAATGCGTTTGGTTAAGTTGTACTATGAAAAGAATTCCTTTTAAACGCTACAAATCCTTTCAAGACCGCTAAAATACAACCGAAGAATTTTTCAACGTTACAAAAAAGGCTGAACCCGGTCGAAAATTGTGTGAAGGTGCTGATTTCTTCGGCTAATTTTTTTTGCCGATCGCCCGTTGTTTCTGACCGATGATACTAAACCCCACATCAGCCGGGGGGAAATCGGGCTGAGATCATTATTTTTATCACGACTTGAGCTTTGACCTGAATGAAAAAATCCAGTTTGATCTATTGAATTAAAAATCTTTGATATACAAGGGGAAACGAGCAAATAACTACTTGTTAAAGTTTGTTCCGGGTTTCATACAGATAAAAAACTACAACGATTTTTTTTGTCAGGCAACCTTTAAGTTTTGACATTATATTACACTAAAAACCAATTGATGAAAAACTCTAAAATGAAACCGCTATTGCTGTTAATGTTCTCTTTTTTGTTATTGCAAAGCTGTAAAACGATTATGATGAAAATGTACGGGATTAAGAATCCCGGCGTTGAAAACGAACAAACGATTAAAAAAGGGGCATTAAAATACCATTTGGATACTACCAACATTGTGACCACGGCTGATCAAAAAGTTGCTGCGGATTTTTCTGCTTATGGAATTCCGAATGCTGCGATTTATGACCGCAACAGAAAATATATCGAATACAGACAAACGGATACTTCCTGCAATGCCGGATTGTTTCAGTTTATTCCCGATTTGAATCCTGCAAACAGCTACAATAAACCTGATAGCACAGACTTGAAAGGTGAATGGGCAAAGTTCCGCGATTTGAAAGGAAAAGCCCTGGGAGAAGTGGAAAAGGCTGATTTCTATGTGTTGATCTACTGGGCTGTCTGGACCGGAAAACTGAATAAAGATCACGTGAAAATTTGGGAAGATCTGGCAAAGAATAATAAAAATTGCAAAGTCAAAGTGATCAAAGTGAACCTCGATTTCCAGCAATATTGGGGCGTGAAGGATCGTGAAAAGGTGGTTGTCCGAATGAATGACAAGAAGAAAAAGAAAAAAGCAGCTTAATACAGCTGAAATAATTAAACCGAAAAAAGCCATCATCTGATTAGAGATGATGGCTTTTTCGTTGCTTACCACGCAATAACATTGGATTAAGTTGTAATCCGGAAAGAGTAAAACTCCTTCGAGGGCACAAAAATACGCATGTAAAACTTTCCGCAAACGTAAAAAGGGGTGAAAGCAGCGAAAAACTGTGTGAGTATCTTGATTTTCCCGGTTAAAATTTGGGATAAAACCCTTTTCAGGCTTCGATTCCCAAACCTGCAATCACCGATATGTATGGAAAATGAAGTAATTTTGTGCAAAGAAACGAGAGATATGTGGGATAGGAAAGCGCATTGGGAACAAGTATACACGACAAAGGAATTGAGTGAGGTGAGCTGGTATCAGCCGGTTCCGGAAACTTCCCTGAATTTTCTGAAAGAAGCGAAACTCAGCAAGCATGCCAAAATTGTTGACATTGGAGGAGGAGACAGTTTTCTGGTGGATCATTTGTTGGACGAAGGATTCACGGATTTGACCGTCGTTGATATCTCTGAAAATGCATTGGAGCGCGCAAAGAAACGATTGGGAGAAAAAGCCGAAGCTGTGAAATGGATTGCAGCAGATGCTTCTGTCCTGGAACTGGACGAACCTGTTGATTTCTGGCATGACCGCGCCGCATTTCATTTCCTGACGCAAAAAAAGGACATTGAAAATTACCTTCAGGGATTAAATCATTCAATCAGAAAAGGAGGAACAGTTGTGATCGGAACTTTTTCTGAAAACGGCCCCACCAAATGCAGCGGCATTGAAATCAGGCAATACACGGAGGAATCAATGAGTGAATTGTTTGATGCATCCTTTGAAAAGATTAAATGTTTGGAAACAACACACCAAACGCCTTTTAATACTGTCCAGGAATTTGTTTTTTGCAGTTTCCGGAAAAACTAAGTTCTTTGCGTCCTTTGCCGCTTCGCGCTAAAAACTTAAAGTAGCAGGAGTGCAAAGCCAGGAATATGGCTTTGTACGCAAATCATTCCATATCTTTATACCAGTTATAAAAGCAGATTCGCATTGAAGTTCTATATCAGAAATATGGTTTGCAGCCGTTGCAAAATGGTTGTTCGAAATGAATTCGAAAAAGTTGGTATTTCACCGGTTTCCGTAGAATTGGGAGAAGTGGAAATCCAGGAAGAGCCTACCGAAGAAGCTTTGGAGAAACTAAACGACTCGCTTTTAAAACTCGGATTTGAAATTATTGATGACCGGAAAAGCAAACTCATAGAGCAAATCAAAAACACGGTTGTCACACTGATTCATCACAGCGAAGAAGCACCGAAAATCAATATTTCGGATTTTATCGCTCAGAAGTTGAATTACGATTACACCTATTTGAGTAATCTCTTTTCAGAAGTGGAAGGAACCACGATCGAAAAATACGTCATTTCCCAGCGAATCGAAAAAGCAAAGGAACTTCTGATGTATGACGAACTCTCACTTTCGCAAATCGCAGATCAGTTAGGATATAGCAGTGTGGCTTATCTCTCGAATCAATTCAAGAAACAAACCGGGCTTTCACCATCGTTTTACAAGTCTTTGAAGGAAAACCGCAGACGAAACATCGAAGAGCTGTAAATCTTACAAGATCTCCCCAATATTCTACAACGCGAACCGCTGTTGGCCGCTCTACCTTTGTGACATAAACGAAAAACAACTCATTATGACACATACGTATCACGTAACGGGAATGACCTGCGGAAGCTGTGAAGCAAAAGTGAAATCTGCATTATTGATGGTCGAAAATGTAAGCAACGTGGAAGTTTCTAAAGAAAACAAGACGGCAACAATCACGATGGAGAAGCACATTCCATTGTCTGAGTTTCAAAAAAATCTGAGTGAAAGATACCAGATTTCAGCAGTGAATCACAGTGAAATGATGGAGCAGACGCGTTCCTGGTTCGCAACCTACAAGCCGATCCTGTTAATCTCAGGTTACATTTTATTGGTAACGGTTTTGGTGCAGACGACAAACCCGGTTTTCAACTGGATGCAGTGGATGCAGCATTTTATGGCAGCTTTCTTCCTGATTTTCTCCTTTTTCAAATTCCTGAATCTGAAAGCTTTTTCAGAAAGCTATGCCATGTATGATGTTGTGGCGAAACAGGTTCCTGCGTGGGGCTATCTGTATGCATTCGTTGAGCTGGGGCTGGGAATTTCATACCTGATGAATTTTAATCCTTTTGTGACGAACCTGGTGACTTTGGTGGTGATGAGCGTCAGTATTATCGGGGTTTTACAATCCGTTTTGAATAAAAAACGCATTCAATGTGCTTGTTTGGGAGCTGTCTTCAACTTGCCGATGAGCACCGTAACCATTATCGAAGATGGGTTGATGATCGGAATGAGTGTCGGAATGCTGGTTTTGATGTAAAGAAGGGAAAGCTTCGGAATTCCATTTGGTATGTTCAGAAGCCGAAAATGACATTTGAGGTGCAAATTGCGGTCTGATTCGTTAAAATCAGCGTAATTTGTATCTCAAGTATGACAGAGAGCAGAAAAGGTGGTTTTTTGAGTAACAACCGGAAACGAATTTTGTTTACGGTTTCGGCATTTTTGCTGATGTACCTGGTGTATTATATCCTGGATCCGTTCTCAGAATACTGGAGCGTCTTTTTTAACCGGAAATTTCCGGAGATACTGGAAGACCTGTTTGTGACCTTTTTGGTTTGTTTGGTTATTTCAGAATCAAGTATCCGGGTAGACAATCTGCTGAACAAGTTTTTTTCCTGGAAAGAAAGCCCGGTATTCCGTCTTGCAATTGAGACTGCGTTGAATTTGCTGGCCGTATTGCTCATTAACTGGCTGGTGAATTATTGGTTTTGTTCCATCAATTCGGAAACCAAAAACTACATTCCGTCGCTGGAAGAACGCCGGGGATTTATGCAGTGGGTAACGGTCAGCGTTATTATTTCACTGATGATCATGGGATTCAATATCGGGAATCATTTGATTTCGAACTGGAAAAACGAAACAATCCGAATGGCAGAACTGAATCAGCTTGCTGTAGAAGCCGAATTGCAATCACTGAAACTGCAGATCGACCCGCATTTTGTGTTCAACAACCTGAGTGTACTTTCCGAACTGATTCTCGAAGACCAGCAATTGGGATACAATTATGCCGAAAACTTCTCACGGATTTACCGCTACATGCTCGTGAATTCCAAAAAGGACCTGATTTCACTGGAAGATGAATTGATGTTCCTGGATTCGTACATGTTCCTGATTCAGAATCGCCTGGGTTCGGGAGTGCTTTTTGAAATTGCCGTGAACCCGGAGTACAGACATTTATACATGCCGCCACTTACTTTGCAGATGTTGGTTGAAAATGCATTGAAACACAATCAAACCAGTAAAAAGAAACCATTGATCGTTCGGATTTACACCAATGATCAATTCGAACTGATCGTGGAAAATGTATTGATGCCCATCGAAAAAACACACGATTCTTCCGAAATCGGGATGAAAAATATCATCAGACGCTACAACCTGTTGTCGGAGAAAGAACCGCAAATTGTAAGGGAACCGGGTTTGTTTAAAGTAATTATTCCATTATTAAAACGATGATTCAGAATGTATTGATTATTGAAGATGAAAAACCGAATGCAGATCGTTTGAAACGCCTCATTCACACTGCTTTTCCACAGTTGAATATCCTGGCGGTTTTGGAATGTGTGGGGGAATGCATCGAATGGTTCCGGGAAAACGAACATCCGGATGTGGTGATGATGGATGTGCGCCTGTCTGACGGATTGAGCTTTGAAATCTTTGAAAAGGTGGAAATCAAATCTCCGGTCATTTTCACGACGGCTTACGACGAATACGCAGTCAGAGCTTTCAAATACAACAGCATTGATTATTTACTGAAACCCGTTGATCCGAAAGAATTGCAGGCAGCTTTTGAAAAACTGATGTCGCAAAATACACAGGGAACACCTTCGTTGGAAGGGTTGCTGAATTTTCTTCAGCCGAAAACATTTCGCACGCGGTTTTTACTTCCCTACAAAGACGGATACAAAACCCTCCTGGTAAGCGATGTAGCGTATTTCTATTCCGAATTTAAGATTACGCGGGTCAAGCTTTACACTGGTTCGGAAGAAGTGGTACCTCACACGCTGGAAGAACTGGAACAACAGTTGGATTCCAAATTGTTTTTCAGGGCAAACCGGCAGTTTATCATTCACATTGATGCCATACAGCAAGTTCACAATCATTTCAACGGGAAACTGAAGATCGACATCAAAAACAACCCGGAAACGGAGATCATCGTCAGCAGAGAAAAAGCAGGACTCTTAAAGAATTGGTTGGATTTTTAAAGGATCTTGCTCTAAAAACAAATTGCCGCTACTTCAACGTAAATAGTTTATGTTCTTCTGCCCATACTTTTGCCGCATCATTAAAAACCGGTAGCCAAAAGAACGTTTTAAACCAAAAGCCAAAAATTTACTTGGGGTTAACATAGGATTTCAATTACGATATTCTTGAAAACCCAGATGCGTGAAGGGACGTCATTTCAGGAGTGAAAAAGTACGTTTCAGTCACTTTTACTTTTAAGGCATAGACATTATTCGTTCTTTTGTATCACGATAAATAAATTTACAATGTTAGAGAGATTTGTTACACCAAGACACCTTTTAAGTTTACTATTGCTTACAGCGACTCTCATTATTTTACAATCATGTGGAGAGGAAACACAGGGAATACCGCCGAGCGCTCCTGTGCAAGTGGATTTTGAAATCCTAAAACCGGTTTCAGCCCAGGTTGAATCAAAATATCCGGGATCAATCGAAGGAAAAGTAAACGTAGACATCAAAGCTCAAATCACGGGATATTTGGACAATATTTATGTGAAAGAGGGAGATTACGTTCAAAAAGGACAAACCCTTTTTAAAATCAAAGGGGATGTTTACAACGCGCAGGTGAGAACCAGCGAAGCGATGTTAAACGCAGCGTTGTCTGCAGAAGAAAATGCACGGATTGAGTTGGAAAAAATCAAACCTTTAGTTGCAGGGAAAGTCGTTTCAGAAGTTCAGCTGAAAACTGCCGAAGCGAATTACGCTGCTGCCAAAGCACAGGTTGCCCAGGCTCGTTCTGCTTTAGGTTCTTCCCAGATCAATGCGGATTTTGCCTTGATCAAAGCTCCTGTGAGCGGTTACATCGGTAGAATTCCGAACCGCGTAGGAAATTTGGTTACGCCTGCAGACATGGTTCCGTTGACAACCCTTTCGGAGATCGACGAAGTGTTTGTTTACTTTTCACTGAGCGAAGCAGACTTTATTTCGTTCACCAAAGATCGTAAAACGGATGCGGGAATGAATACGGTGGAATTGATTATGGCAGACGGTACGTTCTATGAACAGAAAGGAAAACTGGAAATTGCCAGCGGAAACATCGATCGTTCTACGGGAAGTATTTCCCTGAAAGCGGTTTTTTCAAACCCGGACAAAATTCTGCGTTCAGGAGGTTCCGGAAAAATTGTCCTGAAAAAAGAAATGAAAAACGTATTGACGCTTCCGATGGCCTGCGTGAAAGACATCCAGGACAAATACTTTGTATATGTATTGGGAAGCAACAATTCCGTGCAGATGAAACCGATTGAGATCAAAGGAACTTCCGGAAATAATTACATCGTTGAAAGCGGATTGAAAGCGGGTGAAAAGGTTGCACTTAACCGCATCGATGTGCTTTTTGACGGAATGCCGGTTGTTCCTCAAATCCGCAAATCATAAGAAATAAGCTTGCGTCAGAGTACGGATTGTTTTCAAAGAATTAAAGCATTATGATAAAAAGAATCATAGATAGGCCGGTATTGGCCACAGTAATATCCATTCTACTATTCATCCTTGGTATTATCGGATTGTTGCGCCTTCCGATTACACGTTTTCCGGACATTGCGCCGCCTACAGTTCAGGTGAGCGGAAGTTATCCCGGAGGAAACAGTGAATCGGTTTTGCGCTCGGTTGTCACCCCGCTCGAAGAACAGATCAACGGGGTGGAGAACATGGAATACATTACCTCCACAGCCAGTAACGACGGAACATTTACGGTCCGGATCGTTTTTAAACAGGGAGTAAACCCGGATCAGGCAGCGGTAAACGTACAAAACAGGGTACAGCAAGCTACACCGATCTTGCCGCAGGAAGTGGTCAACATGGGTTTGACAACCTCCAAGCAGCAGAACAGTATGATCATGATCTTCAACGTATATGCGGAAGACAATGAGAAATACGACGAATTGTTCCTGCAAAACTACGTGAATATAAACCTGATTCCGCAGATTAAGCGGGTTTCGGGAGTAGGGCAGGCGATGGTGTTCGGTTCGAAAGATTATTCCATGCGTATCTGGTTGAATCCGCAGAAAATGGCGGTATATAACCTGGTTCCGGGAGATGTTACATCAGCAGTTGCCAGACAAAGTCTGGAATCTGCGCCCGGAAAACTGGGAGCAGAATCAGATGCTGCTTTGGAATATGTGATTCGCTACAAAGGGAAAAAGAATTTGCCGGAGCAATACGAAAACATCATCGTGAAGCGCGACGGAACTCAATTGGTGCGTTTGAAAGACGTGGCGCGAATTGAATTCGGGTCGATCAGCTACAGCGGAAATACGAAAGCAAACAGTCACAATGCCGTTACGGTGGCAATTATGCAGACTTCCGGGTCGAATGCCAATGCGATTGAAATCGGGGTGAAAAAAGAAGTGGAAAAAGCTGCGAAAGCCTTTCCTCCCGGAATTAAGTACAATTCCCTGATGAGTACGAAAGACCGTTTGGATGAAAGTACAAAACAGGTGAAATCAACCCTGATTGAAGCCTTTATCCTGGTTTTCATCGTGGTATTCCTGTTTTTGCAGGATTTCCGTTCAACGATCATTCCGGCAATTGCGGTTCCGGTTGCCATCGTTGCGACCTTCTTCTTCCTGCTCATTTTTGGGTTTACCATCAACTTATTGACGTTGTTCGCTTTGGTGCTCGCCATCGGTATTGTGGTCGATGATGCGATTGTAGTGGTGGAAGCCGTGCACAGTAAAATGGAAGGTTCAGACATGTCAGGACGGGAAGCAACACACAGCGCTATGGGGGAAATCACCGGAGCAGTCATCTCGATTACACTGGTCATGGCTGCGGTATTTATTCCAATCGGTTTCATGACCGGTTCATCCGGATTGTTTTACAAGCAGTTTGCCTATACCTTAGCCATTGCGATTATCATTTCAGCAGTAAATGCCTTGACTTTGACGCCGGCATTGTGTGCTTTGTTGTTAAAGAATAAGCATGCGGAAGGCGCTGCAGGACATAAAAAACAAACCCTGAGCAAGAAGTTCTTTGTGGCGTTCAATTCCGGTTTCAACTCAATGACCGGAAGATACATCAAAGGAGTGAGCTTTTTGGCGAAGAAAAAATGGCTTGCGGTCGGAATCATTGCGGTAATCATCGGAGCTGCCATGTATTTGATGACAAGTACTCCGAAAAGTTTTGTGCCGATGGAAGATGATAATTTCATTGTCTACAGTTTGGGAATGCCTCCGGGAACAGCGTTGGCGCGGACAACGGAAACTTCCGAGAGAATTGACAGCATGTTGAAGGGAATCGAAGCAATCGAAACCAATACCAGTATTACCGGCTTCAATATCCTGGGAGGAAATGCCAGTGCGGCTTACACAACCGGGTTTATTAAGTTGAAAGAGCAAAAGAATCGCGGAAAAATCAAAGACATAGAAGTCATTCATGGAATGATTTCCGAAAAACTGAACAGCGTCAAAGAAGGAACCGCGATGGCATTCCGTTTCCCGCCGGTTGACGGTTACGGGATGAGTAACGGAGCAGAAATTGTCCTTCAGGACCGTATGGGAAGAGATCCGGCGGTTTTGAAAGCAAAGGCCGACAGCCTCATTGCAAAAATTATGCAGCGTCCCGGAGTTCAGTACGCTTTCACAATGTTCCGGACAGATTATCCGCAGCTGGAACTGGAAGTGGATGAAGACAAAGCCAGCCAGATGGGAGTGGACGTGAGCGCGATGCTGGGAACGATCCAAACGTATTTTGCGGGAGATCAGTCATTGAATTTCACCCGGTTCGGGAAGTTCTACAGAGTCAGTGTGAAGGCAGATGGCGTTTTCAGAACGGATCAGGAGGCATTTAACGGAGTGTTTGTCAGAAATGACCAAGGACAGATGATTCCGGTGAAATCGTTGGTAACTCTTCACAAGGTTTACGGACCGGAATCGGTAACACGTTACAACTTGTACAATTCATTGACGATTAACGTGATGGCGAATCCGGGAACAAGTAACGGTGCGATCATGGACGACCTGGAGAAAAATGTCTTGAACAAACTTCCCGGAGATTATAGTTATGAATGGACGGGGTTGAGTTTGGAAGAGAAATCTTCCGGAAATCAAACCATGCTGATTTTGATGCTGAGTTTATTGTTTGTGTACTTCCTGTTGGCGGCACAGTACGAAAGTTACTTATTGCCGCTGGCGGTTCTGCTTTCCATTCCAACCGGAATGATCGGTGCATTTTTGGGAACAAAAGCCATCGGAATGGACAACAATATTTACGTTCAGGTCGGTTTGGTGATGTTGATCGGTTTGCTGGCCAAAAATGCCATTCTGATCGTGGAATTTGCCTTACAGAGAAGAAAAGCCGGCTCAACCATTATGGAATCCGCACTGGAAGGTTCCAAAGCGCGACTTCGACCGATTATCATGACTTCCCTGGCTTTCATTGTGGGGATGATCCCGCTGATGTTTGCGCAAGGAGGTTCTGCGGCCGGAAACCGATCTATCAGTACCGGAGCAGCCATGGGAATGTTGAGCGGAGTTGTTTTGGGAGTATTTGTGATTCCGTTATTGTATGCTTTGTTCCAGTATTTGCAGGAAAAAGTATCCGGAAAGAAGTATAACGAAAGATTACAAGGATAATAGAGAAGAAAATGAATCGAACGATTAAATTTTGGATATTACTTGCTGGTTTGATTTCTGCCTGTAATGTGGGAGACCGGTATGTTCGGAATGAAAAAGAACTGAACATGCCTGAAAGTTACCGCACGGAGCCGCATGAATTGACAGCTGATACAGTCATGCTTGACTGGAAATCCTTTTTCAAAGACCCGGTACTTTTAGGATTGATTGAAAAAGCGCTGAATAAAAACAACGAGATCAGTATTGCGCTGATGAACATGCAGCAATTGGAGCTTTCGTACAAACAATCCAAACTGGGCTTATTACCGGAATTGGATTTAAGCATCGGAGGAAACCGAACCTGGTTGTCGAAAAACTCATTGAATGGATCCTTGAGTAAGGAATTCCTGGGAACTTCTTACCTGGATGATTACAACGCGACCGTTAAATTATCCTGGGAAGTAGACATTTGGGGAAAAGCCAAAAAACAAAAAGAAGGCGCTTTGGCAAGCTACATGGGACAAAAAGAGAACTTGACGGCTTTAAAAACGCGTATTGTGGTACAAGTTGCCCAGGCATATTACAACCTGATCTCTTTGGATGAACAGCTGAAAATTGCACAGAAAAACGTCGAGTTGAGTGACAGTACATTGGTAATGATTCACATGCAGTATGCGTCGTCGTTGGTGAATTCACTGGCGGTAGAACAAATGGAAGCTCAGAAAAAAACAGCAGAATTATTGATTCCATTGGCAAATCAGAACATTGAAATCCAGGAAAATGCCTTGAGTATTTTGTGTGGCGAATACCCTGGCAGGGTAGAACGCAGCGGAAACCTGGAATCTGCCATGCCTGAAACGGTTTTCGCGCAAGGAGTTCCTGCCAATTTATTGAGCAGAAGACCGGATGTGAAAGCCGCTGAATATGCCATTGTTGCTGCGAATTCGAAGGCCGGATTGGCAAAAGCCGCGATGCTTCCGTCGATCAGTATTACACCTTCCATCGGATCCAATTCCTACCGCTTCAATTCGTGGTTCGATTTACCCGGGTCATTGATCAAAAATGTGGGAGCAAACCTTACGCAGCCGATTTTCCGCAGAAAGGAATTGAAGACGAATCATGAAGTTGCCTTGCTTGAACGGGATAAAAAGGCTGTGGAATACCGCCAGTCGGTGATGATTGCAGTCAGTGAAGTGTCGGATGCATTGGTTCGGATGAAATATACGGACCAACGTTTGGAGTTGTTGGAGCAGAAAGCAGCATCGTTATCGAAATCCGTGATCGATGTCCTTCTTTTATACAAAAGCGGAATGGCGACTTACCTGGAAGTAATTACAGCTCAGAATAACGCTTTGCAGAATGAATTGGAGATCATCAGTGTACGAAAAGAAAAACTGAATGCAATTACGGATTTGTATCGCTCGGTTGGCGGAGGAACAGATTTGTAAGTTGTTTTCCGGAACAGAAATCTCTCAATAGAAGAATCTAATTAAAAAACCTCCATAAACTTGACGTTTGTGGAGGTTTTCACTTTACGCTATAAACAGTAGTTTAGGGTATATTTTGATATTTTTTCGTTAAGAATAAAAACCATGTACAATTTTAAAAATACAAAACCACTTAAGGCAAATGTCTGTCTTTTATCCATCCCGGACTGCAAGGGATAACCCCTGTTTTTTGAAATAAAGAACACCGGATTCATTCCAAACAGGTATTTTTAACCAAAGATTTCCCTTGATGAAAAATCACTTGACGCGTATTTGGTTTTCAGGACTACTATTTACATGCTTATTTCTGGCGTGCGGGAAGCCATCAGGTGAACTTGTTTACAAGAAAAGCAACGGAAAATCACCGGATTCTGTTTGCGATTGGCTTTCGGATAGGGATCATTTTCACGACAGTACTTTTTACCCTTCTTTCCTGGAGCATTATTCGAAACAAATCAAAACCGGAAATCTGAAACATGCAGCCATCGTATTGGGTGAAATGGCGGAACAGGAAATGTATTATTCCTTTTTCAGTGATGCCATTCTGGATTCTGTCCGCTCTTTCAAGAAACAGTATATGTCAAAGCTCCCATGGGATCAAACGCTTTTTGTGGAATCCTACCTGGGAAATTACCTGATCAATCAAAGCGAATACCGAAAGGCGATTAACAGTTTCAGGAAGCTGGTTGTTCACAAACCGTTCGATTACAATACCTGCACGGAAGTTGCTCACGGATATGCAGACATGGCTTTTTGCTACTTTGCCATCGGAGAACACGAAAAAGCATTGCAGAATAACGTAAAAGCCCTGAGCTGGTTTGAAAAAACAAAAAGTCAAACAGGAAAAGGAGGCGTATACGATAACATCGCGTTGGTTCATTTGTACACCAAAAACTATAAGGAATCTGAAATTTACTTCGACAAAGCAATGGCTGCTTACCAGGAAGTAGGAGACCAGGGAAATATCCTGACTTCCCTGCATAACAAGATTTTGTTGTACGATGAAATAGGGAGTCCGAAGAAATTTGCATTAATTGATTCGACCTATCATCTTTTCCGAAGAAGTAACATGCAGGACGAATCCCTCGAATTGGGGCTTTCCAGCTTTTATGTCGATGTACTGCTTCACGAAGACCGTTTGGCGGAAGCGAAAGCGATTTTAGGAGAAATGAAACTATTCGTCGACAAACTGCAATCGGTAAGCGCACTGGCAGATTATACGATTGCATTGGCTGCTTACCAGGTAAAGACAGGCGAAGGAATCCGTGCTCCGGAAGTGATTGAGCAAGCATTACGCGAAGTAGAAGAACAGGATGATTACCAGAATCAAATTGCCTTTTTGAAAGTATTGAAGGAAAATGCCTTGTTGAAAAAAGACTATCAAAAGGCATATATCTATTCCGAGAAAGAAAAAAAAGCCGAAAACAAGATTACAAATCAGCGAATGATTGCCAAGACGCTGGAACTGAATAAGCTTTACGAAACCGAACGAAAAGAGCAGCAGATCAACAATCAGAAACAAACCATTGCTGATGGAAAAGCAACCATTGCTCTGCTGATCTCACTCTTGATGGCGGTATTGTTGATTGTGATCAGTGTGTTGTCGAACCAAAGGCAGAAAAAGAACCGGTTGGAAAATAAGCGGAACCAGCAATATACGAAGAAGCTATTGGAGAAAACTGAAGAAGAGCGCAAGCGTATTGCCAGTGATCTGCACGATAGTGTGAGTCATGAATTGCTGAATCTGAAACACACCATGGCAGATAATCCGAAGCTGACCGGGGATAAGATTGATAGGATCATCAATGATATTCGCAGTATTAGCCGTAATTTACATCCGGTGATGTTTGAAAAGGTCGGACTTTCGGCAAGCGTGGAGCAATTGGTAGAACGTGCACAGGCAATTAATCAGTTGATGGTTACTTCAGATATTGATTATCATTCTTCTCTGTCCGTTTCGGATGAATTGCAGGTTTACCGGATTGTTCAGGAAGCACTTTCCAATACCATCAAGTATGCGGAAGCCGTTGCGGCGAAGATCATTATTTTTGAAGAACCTCAACGAACATTCATTCAGATCAAAGATAACGGGAAAGGTTTTCCGGTTGAAGAAACACTTCAACGAAAAGATGCTTTTGGTTTGCACAACATTATTGAGCGAAGCAAAGCAATTGGCGGCACGGCCAGAATTCATTCCGACACAAACGGAACAGTTGTTACAGTTGAATTAAAAAGAAACACATGGATATAATTATTGCAGACGATCATCCTTTGACACTTCAGGGAACACAAGCCTTTGTTGAATCCTATGGCCATCATGTGGTCGGAACCTGTGCCAACGGAATCTCGGCTTTGAATATGATTCAATTGCGTTTACCTCACGTGGCTATCCTGGATATTAACATGCCGGCGATGGATGGTTTGGATGTGACCAAAAAGGTAAAAGAGCTGAAGTTGAGAACCAAAGTGATTCTTTTGACGATGCACAAAGAGCTCATGATTTATAATAAAGCCCGTGAATTCGGAGCGTATGGTTATATTTTGAAAGAGCATGCGCAGGACGAATTGAAAAAATGCCTTGAAGAAGTTGAAAAAGGAAATCAATATGTGAGTGATTCCCTGTTGAAAGACCTGATCAGCGTTCGGGAAACGGGAACCAGCGAATTGGACAAATTGACGTTTTCAGAGCGGAAAATTGTGGAGCTGATTGCGCAGCAAAAAACCAGTAAGCAGATTGCGGAATTGCTGTTCTTGTCGGAAAAAACGATTGAAGGACACCGGACGAACATCATTGAAAAACTGGGATTACCCAAAGAGAAGAATACTTTGCTCAAGTGGGCCATGAAAAACGGAATGTAAATAAAGAATCGTTTTTTGCTTTGAATAGAAGATTTTGATTCAGAATAATTGCATTTGTTCAAATGTACGAGCTGCGTCTCATCGGAGTGAGTTACTTTTTGTTTTATCATCCGGAATCGCGAACAGTGGCGCAACTGGTACAGATGACCTAGCACAAATTGCAGCTCATTTTGTCTCAAAAAAAGTCAGAAGTTCCGTCTTTCTTCTAACCGAAACCGGAATTTCTTTCCCCGAATTTAAAACCAGGGAACCGCCGTTTCCACGCAGGTAAGTTGTTACGTGCTGCAGATTTACCAGGTAGCGATCGTGCACCCGGATAATGGAATGTGTAATGAGTTTTTTCTCAAAACTACCGATTTGCTTGCTCACAACAATCTGTTCCCGGTTTGTAAGAAAAAATGTCGTGTAATTTCCACTGCTTTCACAGTAAAGAATGTTTGCGGGTTCTACAAAAGTTAATCCTTTTTGACTGGTAAGCGTAATTTTTTTGTCATTCGGATTGGGTGTCTGTTTAAGAGTTTCCAGCAGTGCGACTTCCTTTTTCTGGTTGATCCATTCAATCGCGCGGGTCACGGTTTGTACGAATTTTTCAGCGACAACCGGTTTGGTAATATATCCAAGAGCCTGATGTTCAAATGCATTTAGCGCAAATTCGCCGTAAGCAGTAACAAAAATAACTTCCGTCTGGTGTTTTTTCCTGATTTGATGAAGTAATTCGAAACCGTTCATTTCGGGCATGGTAATGTCCAGGAAAAGCAGATCCGGTTTGATTTGTGAAATGAGCTCAAGCGCTTCCGGGGCATTCGATGTTGCATGCGGTTTGATATTATTGGGAAAAAAATTCTCCAATAATCCCTGAAGTAAAATGCAGTTAATTTCCTGGTCGTCAATAATAAGTGCGTTAATCATAGTGTTTAGTAATTGTGAGTTTTAGAATGACTGATGTTCCTCCGGTAGCGTGCTCGGTGAACTCTGTTTCAATTTCATAAAGTTTGGCTCTTTTTTCCGTGATTGAAATTCCTTTACCTGTGTGCTGTCCAGCCGGTTTCGGATGTTGAGCTTTTCTTCCCGGACCATTGTCGCGAACAGTGCAAATGAGGTAGTTTCCTCTTTTTTCAAAAGAAATGGTGATCAGCCCTTTTTGATCTCTCAAAACAGATACACCGTGTTTTACAGAATTTTCAACATACGGTTGTAGCAGCATGGCCGGAATCAATGTTTGATTGATATCAAGCTGCGGATCAATAATAAACTCAAAATCAAACTTGTAATTCATACTCATTTGCTCGATCTCGAGGTATGCCCGGAGGTAACTTATTTCGGAAGAAAGCGGGTAATCATGTTCATAGGAAGCTTCCAGGGTATTCCGGAAAAGTTGTGCAAAACGATCAATGTAGAGATCCGCTTCTACCATGCGTTGCCGGTAAATCAACCCCTTAATGGAATTCAGACAGTTAAACACGAAATGTGGATTTATCTGAGCTTTCAAAGCAATCAGTTCAAGCTCTCTGAGTTTGCTTTGCTGCAATATTTTGTCGTTGATCTTCTGGTAGCGGCGCTTCAAAAAGTAACGCACGGAAAGATAAACCGTGATAAGCAGCGAAATCAGCAATCCCAATAGAAATTCTTTCCGGGAGTAGAAAGGATAATCAATAGAAACAGTGATTATACGGGAATCCGAAGGAAGATTGTAATTGCTCAGCACCTGTATCATGATTTGGTATTCTCCGGAACCCAATTGATCCAGTGAAATATTTCCATTGGACGTATAAGTCCAGCTTTCTCTATTTACACGATAACGATAGCGGACAGGTAAACGTTGATAATTCTGTGTTGATAATTCGATTTGAAGATTGTATTTCCCGGGTTTCAGATAGGTTTTCGGCTGAATTTTCTGCGCCAGTTTATTAATAGACAGACGGGTGAGCTGCAGTTGAAATTTCCGGACAGGAGTATGTTTCCGGGTATCAAATTGAAATAAACTGTTGTATCCCAAACCATACATAAGCTTGTTGTAAAACAGGAACTTGCGGATTCCTTCGTCTTTGAAAATGCCGAGTGTTACAAGATTACGGAGAGTTAGTTTTCCCTGCTTAAATTCATAGATCAGTTTTTCGGCTCCGTCTACATATCCGATGTACAGTTGTTTATTATCAGATTCTTCTACGCATTCTATGTGATCTCGGGAGGTTCCGTTTTCAGCACTTAAGATTTTTCTGGACTTTCCATTGTAAATAGCGCTCAATCCGTCACCGGCAGTTGCTACCCAGAGTACGTTTTTCCGGTAACACAGATCGGTGATTCGGATAGATTTGAATCTTCCTGTTTCGCTCCAATCGATGAGTTTTCCGGTTGCTGTAACCTCTTTCAATCCCTGGATTGTTCCAATGAAAATAGATCCGTTCGGTCCGGCGCTGATGGATGTTGTTCTGCCTGGGTAAATACTTCTGATTTTTCGGCTTTTTGTATTAAAAATGCATGCAGTTTTAAATGTGCCGATATATCGGATAGAATCATTTAAAATGTAAACATCTTTCACTGCTCCCATCGTTGAGATTTTACCAAATAGCTTACTGGTATTGGGAGAAGGAGAAATCGACCCGTATACCACATCCGAATCACCGATTCTCTCTGCAAAAGTGGTCGACTTGTAAACATTGTTTGAAATATTCCGTTTGGCTCCGCCCGGTAAATTCAGTAAATTACCGACAGCATCGCTGATGAATACCTGGTGGTTGTTTAAATAAAAAAAGGCAGGGGCGTGTTCCATGAAATGTTTGCCCGAAAAAGTTTCCTTGCTTTGAATGTGAATTCCGTTGTCTCCGGTAATCAGTACACGGACTGTTCCCGATTTGTTTTCAAGAGCGTGAGCAAGAATGGCCTTGCTATCCATAGGGCTTGTTTTTTTCGTTTTGAAATCAAAAAAAGACAAGTCGCTTCCTTGTTGGTTGATAACTACTCCGGATTTGAAAATTCCGAAACGATGAACAGCATGAATATCTTTTACAGGAAAAGATTCTCCTGTTTGGATGTTTTTGCAAAGCAGTAAAGGTCCGTTTACAACACCCTGGAAGCAAATCCAGTCCCGGTCGAAAACCAAACGGGCATACTGGAAAAGTAACTGACTCCGGATTGTTTTATTCCTCTGATCGATGATGAATTTCCTGCCGGAACAAAGTAAAACAAGTTTGTTGTCGGCCGTTTCAGATAAATGAAGTTTGTGTAAATGTGCAATGTTGTTTGTATAATATGAAGTAGTCCATTTATCGTTTTGAATGATCCGGATAACTCCTTGTTCAGTTACTAAAGCCACCTTATCATTCTTTAATACAAATATGCGGTATGTCTGATCTTTTTTTACTGTATCCGGATGAATGATCGTGTTTACATTTTGAAAGCGGGGAGTATTCCGTTTCAGAAAGGCAGCTTCACGTTGAAATGGCTGAGCCCAGATTGTTCCTTTTGTATCTTCCGTAACATAGATAATATCGTTATCCGGCAAGCCGTCCTGTACTGTAAAATGTGTGAAATCAGTTCCGTTGAAACGCGATAAACCCTGGCTTTGACAAACCCATAAAAAACCGTTTTGATCAAAGATTCCGTAATATGCCAGGTTCGATAACATACCGGTTCGTTTGGTATACTGAACGGAATAATCAAAGTTTTGTGTATAAGCGGTTGATACGAATAAACTGACTAAAAAGAATTTCAAGTGAGACAGTCGCATTTCAGTTTTGGTGTTTGTAGGAGTGTTAACGCACTAATTTAACGAAGAAAATCTGAAAATGTTAGTTACTCTGTTGCAATTTTTAATAATGCTTCTTTCAAATCCAGCTGGTTGATGTCATAAAAGATCACCCCAAGGTCGGTATATTGTTTTTCGAATAGTTTGCTGTTCTTTTTACCGAGTTTCTTTCCCAGGTAAACAAAGCAAATACCAATTTTATTGATTCTCAGTTCTTTGATGGTCGACCGGACTTGTTCCGTTAAAGGAAATTCACCGTCTGTCAAGATCAGGACGGTGTTGATTCCATTCAAGAGTTTATTGCTCTCCAGGATGTTTTTGACCGTTTTGAAACCTTCCTGGATATTGGTTTGTCCGAGAGCATGAATACGTTTGATCTTTTCCGTAATCTGTTCTTTCTGGTCGCAGGGAACAGCCTGAAGAACCGTTTCCGATTTTCCGGAGAAAGTAACAATCGAAATTTGATCAACGCTGCGTTGAATTCCTACTAAATACGAAGCATTTTCTTTTAGATGAGCCAGTTTTTCCGATTCGTTCATGGAAGAAGAAGCGTCCAGAAGATAGACCAAATGATGGGGCAGAGCGCGATGGATCAAAGCTTCATCCGGACTGAGTATTTCCGGGGTTTCTGTTATAACCTTCGGAAGTGTTTTCGGAGTAAGTTCAAATTTGTAGAGCAGGCGGGGTTTCATCAACAGCACATTTTGATTGGTATCAATTTCTGATTTTGAAAGACAGCATTCGGAAGTTCGGGTAAACGTCAACCCGTCTGCAATAGCAATATAATCGTTGTAATCTTCTACGATCGAGTTGTAGCTTCGGAGAAAATCGTTGTATGCTTTCTGGCTTGCCTTCAAGAAAGGTTTTTCCGGTTGGTGTTTGGATGAAGCGAACCAATAAATGGTGCTTTGCATGGAAGTGTAAAATGTTCTGTAACGCGTGTGAAGCCAGAATCCGCTGCTTAAGTTTCCATAACCGCGCGTTTTGAACAGGTAAAGCGAATCCTTCTTCAAACCTGCTGCGTTCAGAGCACGAAGTCTGGAATCGTATTCGGTATTTTTGGATTGATCGTCTGCATACAGCAACCTTTCCCAATCTGCCAGAAGATTCATGCTCAGAGTGAGTTCCTGCAACCCGTTTTGCAAAGCAAGATGCGTCTTCAAAGGCGGAAGCTTCTTTTGAACGTATTGCTGCAAAACACTGTCGAGTTTCATGGAATTTTCATGACAGACTTTGAACCATTGCTGGTGTTTTTCCAGGATAAATTCTGCTTTCCCGAACAAGGGATCGGAAAGAAACAACTGGTCGGAAACATAAGTGTTCAAATCCGTATGCGTGGCAAATAAACTGTCTGCAGCGGTGAGGTAATCCCATAAAAAAGGACTTACTTCCGGATTGATCCGTTGTTTTGAGAGCAAAGACCGGACTTGTTCTTTGGAACGCAGCCAGGGAATGTATTCCGTTTGATAGGATGGAACCTGTTTTTGAGCGTTCGGAGTAATCTCCTGAAAATGAAATGCATCTTCAATGCCAGAGTAATAGCTAAAACCGTTGCGCTGAGTCTTGCTGCAATAAAAATAACTTTTCTGGATTTTTTCGGTACTTGCGTTTAAAGCTCTCTGGAGTTGAACGGCATCGAAATACCATTGCTGGTTACAGAAACTGAAAGCATTCATCATTTCCACGATCTGGTTCAACTCCCGCATTTCCTGGTTGCGTTTTTGAGCAAACGAGAAACCGGGGAAAAGGAATAGTCCGCTTAAAGTGAATAGTTTTAGAAGGTGTTTCATGGAACAATCAGTTTTGAAAGGATTTCGGACTCATGTTCCGTTTCTTTTTGAAATAATTGGAAAGATGACTTTCGTCTGAGAAATCGAACTCGTATGCGATTTGTTTCATGGAAAGCTGTTTGTTCGAAATGCGTTTTTCAATCAGTTTGAGCCGCAGGTTGTGAATGTAATCCCGGTAACTCATGTTGAAATGTGTTTTGAAATAAGCGCTGAAATAGGAGGGAGCAATGTTGAAATGCCCGGCAATGACTTTGATACGCATATCGCCGGGTGAATAAATGTTCTGATGAATGTAGGAAGCAATCAATTCCGGGTTGCAGGCCATCACCACATGATCGAGCTGTTTGGCACGAAGCGCTTCTTTGATCAATCCGAAAATGGAAAGAATCTGATAGTAAACAATCGGGGAACTTGCCACATCGAGCCGGCAATTATAAGCCGAAATGTTTTGAACCGTATTGCGGAGAATCGTTCTGCAGGGTTCATCGAGTTCCAGCGGCATTTCCTTCAGAATATTGTAACGCATCATATCTTCCGGATGATGAATAATCAGGTCGTCGGAACTTAAATTCTTCTTCGAACTGAAATAATTATCGGTGAATTTGATGAATACGAAGCGTGTGGATTCAATGATGTCAAAACAATGCTGATCGTCCGGAGAAATGACAAACAGATCGTCTGCCTTATACGGAATCAGGTTGTTGTTCAGATGATGAACTCCCGTTCCGGAAAGAATGTAGATCAATTCGTAGTAAGTATGGCTGTGCTTCGGAAGGTGAAAGGTTTGTTCCTCAAATTCATGAATGACCAGCGTCTCAAATTGATTTAATTTCTTCATGTCGGATAATTGCAACTTTAACATTTAAAATTACAAGTTTATTCGCGAGTTGACAAGTAATTTTGTAACCGATTAAGAAGAAAATATGAAAAAGTCACTGATAGCGCTCTCGTTCGGGGGACTCACAATAGGAATTACTGAATTTGTGATGATGGGATTGCTTCCCGATATTGCTTCGGATTTATCCGTTTCAATTCCAACAGCCGGGTATTTGATTTCGGCCTATGCATTGGGAGTTGTTATCGGAGCTCCGACCCTGGTATTGATGACCCGGAATTATCCGCCAAAGAACATTTTGTTGCTTTTAGCCGCGATGCTGACAGTGTTTAATGCCTTGTCAATCATCGCACCGAATTACGAATTGTTGTTTGTTTCCAGGCTCTTATCCGGCTTACCTCATGGAGCATTTTTCGGAGTAGGAGCAGTGGTAGCGAGCAGGCTGGCAACGAAAGGAAAAGAAGCACAGGCCATTTCCATCATGTTTGCAGGACTGACGTTGGCAAATCTCATCGGTGTGCCGATCGGAACCTATATCGGGCAGCATTTTTCGTGGAGGTATTCGTTCGCGCTGGTTGCGATGATCGGGTTGATTACGTTTGTGGCGCTGATCTTTTGGATGCCGGTTCTGGAATCAGGTAAAAAGGAAAGTATTAAAAGTCAGTTGAGTTTCTTCCAAAATGCGACTGCCTGGTATATCATTCTGATTACGGCAATTGGTTTCGGAGGTTTGTTCTGCTGGATCAGCTACATTGCACCTTTATTGACAGATATTTCAGGGTTCGCATCAGAAAGTGTTTCTACGATTCTCATTTTGGCAGGATTCGGAATGGTAGTAGGAAACTTCCTGGGGGCGAAACTGGCAGATAAGTATTCACCGACAAAGATCATTTTGGTGCTTCTATTGTTCATGGCTTTGGATTTGAGCCTGGTTTTATTCGGATCATCCAACCAGATTGTTTC
>NZ_JASLCN010000097.1 GCF_030151805.1 Fluviicola sp. | reverse complement strand
CAAAAGTGTGGAACAGTCATTGAAACGCCTGAAACGCGATAAAATTGAAATTCTGATCCTGGAACATTTTGATTTCCTGGCGAATATTGAAGAAACGGCATCTGCGTTATTGAAATTGCAGCGAAGCGGAAAGATTTCGTATATCGGGGTTTCGAATTTCAATGTGTTTCAGCAGCGTTTGTTGTCGGCATCACTCTCACAGCCGATTATCACCAATCACCTGGAATTGAATCTCCTGCAAACAGAAGCATTGCATGACGGACGAATTGATTTTATCCGGGAACAGCACAGCCGGGCGCTTGCATTTTCGCCTTTGGCGGATGGGCGTATTTTGCTGGGAGAAGATGCACAAGCGGTGAAATTGCGTTTGGCTTTGATCGAGATCGGGAAAAAATACGAAGCAAATGTGGAACAGGTTGCTGTGGCCTGGTTAAATAAACTGGGAGCACTTCCGATTATCGGCAGCAAGGAAAAACGACGCATTCAGAATGCTGCAACGGCTCATTCCTTCGAATTGTCGCAGGAAGATTGGTATTACCTCTATCATGCGACCAAATAGTTATGGAAAGTTTTAGAACGGAATACGAACTTCAGACAGAAACGAAGAAAATCCGGGTCGAACAGGATATTCTCGAACTGGGAGAAAAAATTGCGGCCTTCAGGGAAGGAAAAATTCCGGATGATAAATTCCGCTCGCTGCGGCTGGCTCGTGGAGTTTATGGTCAGCGCCAGCTGGGAGTGCAGATGATTCGGATTAAACTTCCTTACGGAAAAGTGAATTCCCGGCAATTGCGACGGATTGCACAGGTGAGTGATGAATACAGTACCGGAAAATTACACATTACAACCCGGCAGGATATTCAGATTCATCACGTTTCCTTAGACCGGACGCCGCAATTATGGGCGGATTTGGAAAAAGATGACGTGACATTGCGGGAAGCTTGCGGAAATACGGTCCGGAATGTGACTGCGAGCGATAATGCCGGAATCAACCCCAACGAATTGTTTGATGTAACACCTTATGCAGAACAGGTTTTCCAGTATTTTTTGCGAAAACCATTCGGGCAGGAATTGGGACGGAAAATAAAGATTGCTTTCAGTTCCGACGACGTCGATGATGCATTTACTTTCATTCACGATTTTGGTTTTATTCCCCGGATTGAAACTGAAACCGGTTCTGACCAGGAATTAAAAGGCTTTAAGGTCCTGATCGGTGGTGGATTGGGTGCTCAGCCTTTTTTGGCAAACCTGGCTTATGAGTTTCTTCCGGCTGATGAATTGATTCCGTTTATCGAAGCTTCTATCCGCGTTTTTGATCGCTATGGCGAACGCAACAGCCGGAATAAAGCGCGTATGAAATACCTCATTTCAAAGTTGGGATTGGAAACGTTCATGAACCTGGTAAAAGAAGAGCGTTTGGCAGTTCAGTACGATTCGGAAAAGGATGCCGTAAAAAACCTGCTGGAAGCGGATTACGAAAACTTGCCTCTGCTTGAACTAAGCGATTTGTTTACGGATGATGCACTTTACAACGAATGGATCAGAACGAATGTCATCCTGCAAAAACAACCGGGATACCTGGCCGTTTATGCAAAAGTTTCTTTGGGTGATTTTTCTACCGATCAGGCACGTTCACTGGCAGATTTGCTGGACGAATTCGATTTTCCTGAATTGCGTTTTACCATCCATCAGAATATCCAGGTCAGGGGAGTAAAAGCAGAGCAATTACCGCTTGTTTATGCAAAATTGGTTTTATTGAACCTGGCGGATCCGGGATTCAATCGCCTGACAGATATTACAGCTTGTCCGGGAACGGATACCTGTAACCTGGGAATCTCCAACAGCACGCATGTGGCATTGGAACTGGAATCATTTATCCGGGTTTCCTATCCGGGATTGATCGAAGAAGCAGGAATTAAAATCAAAATCAGTGGTTGTATGAATTCCTGCGGTCAGCATGGCTTGGCGCAGATCGGTTTTCATGGAAGCTCCGTCAAAACCAAAGAAGGAACACTGCCAGCTTTGCAGGTATTACTCGGAGGAGGAAGTACGGGAGCAGGAACGGGAAGAATTGCTGAAAAAACGATTAAAATTCCAAGTAAACGGGTGTTGAAGGCCATTCAGGTCATTTTAGATGATTACCTCCATTTTCATGAAAATGCAGAGGTTTTCAACGACTACTACGACCGGCAGGGAAACGGGTATTTCTACAATTTGCTCAAACCGCTTACAGATCTGGAACACGTAGAAGAAACGGAATACCTCGATTGGGGACAAGATCAGCGTTTTGCTACAGCGATTGGAGTTGGGGAATGTGCCGGAGTGATGATTGATCTGGTGGCAACATTGTTTTGGGATGCGGAAGAAAAGCTGGAATTGGCTCACCACGCATTTCAGGAAAAGAGATATGCAGATGCCGTTTATTACGCCTATGCTTCCGGAATTCTCGGAGCAAAAGCCAGGTTGATTGAAAAAGGAGTGAAATGCAATACACAGCATGGTATCCTGGCGGATTTTGACACTCATTTTGGATCGACATTCCGTTTTTCAGAAGAAAGATCCTTCCACGATTTTATGCTGAGAATCAACCGGGAAAAAGCAAACGAATCGTTTGTGTCAGAGTACTTGAGCGAGATTGACACATTCATTACGAAATTAAAAATAAGAGATGAGCACTAAAGAAAATCCGAAAATATCTCTCGTCGGAGCAGGCCCGGGAGACATTGATCTGATTTCCGTAAAAGGATTGGATCGTTTGAAAAAAGCACATGTCGTACTTTACGATGCTTTGGTCAATGAAGAATTATTGACATATGCCCCAACGGCAAAAAAGATTTTTGTAGGAAAACGAAAAGGCTACAAAGTTTACGAACAGGAAGAAATCAATCAGCTCCTGGTGGAATCGGCAAATGAATTCGGGCATGTGGTGCGCCTGAAAGGTGGTGATTCCTTTGTCTTCGGAAGGGGAATGGAAGAAATTCAGTATGCCCGGAAATATCAAATTCCGACAGAAGTAATCCCGGGAATTTCAAGTTCGATTTCAGTTCCTGCATTGGTAGGTATTCCGGTTACACACCGCGGAGTGAGCAATTCATTTTTCGTGCTTTCTGCAACTTTGGCTGATGGATCGCTGAATCCGGAATTGAAAAAAGCAGTACAGCTGGATGCCACAATCGTGATTCTGATGGGCTTGAGTCAACTGGAAAAAATTGCCGCTTTGTATACCGAACAATCAAAAAACAGTCTTCCGGCTGCAGTGATTTATAACGGTTCTCTTCCGGAAGAAAAAATACTTACCGGAACGATTGAAACCATTGGGGAATTACACCGGGAAGCGGTAGTTGAAGGTCCGGGAGTGATTGTGATCGGAAATGTCGTTTCTTTTTCCAATGCAGGAGATTATTCGGAAACATTTAAGGAACTAAAATCGACCTGTCTTTCATGAGAGAATCAGCGGTGAACGAACTTTTTCCGGTTTTTCTGAAGACCAATGAACTGAATGTTTTATTGGTGGGAGGAGGAAATGTGGCCCTGGAAAAACTAAAGACGTTGTTGACGAACTCACCGGGAACCAACATATCGGTTGTTTCGAGGGAGTACCAGGAAGCATTTATAGATTTTGCGGAACGTCACGAAAATGTATATCTGGAAACCCGGGATTTCGAAAAAGAAGATATCCAGGACAAGCAACTGATCATTACAGCCTTGAACGATATAGACCTTTCGGAGGAAATCATGAACCTGGCAAGTGATTCCGGAATTTTATACAATGCGGCGGATAAACCGGATTTGTGTACGTTTTACCTTGGATCGGTCGTTCGGAAAGGACATTTGAAAATCGGTATTTCGACCAACGGTCAATCGCCCACTTTGGCCAAACGGCTCAAAGAAATCCTGGATGAAAATTTACCGGATGAATTGAACGAATCGGCCATTCAGCTCAATTCTCTACGTAATTTCCTGAAAGGAGATTTCCGGAAAAAAGTCAAAAAAATGAATCAGGCAACAGCAGGTTTGCTTGTCCGGGCTGAAAGACCCTGGTATTTTTTTTCACCCTGGAAATTACTGGTATATCTGCTCAGTGTTTTGGGAGTGATGTTAGCGGGACATTTGATTTTTACACTGATTCCGCTGGAAACAATCTGGCTTTCCGCTTCAGCAACCTTCGATTCATTAACCATTGATTTTGCATACTTCATTTTAGCAGGATTTATTGCGCAAATGATCGACGGTGCACTCGGAATGGCTTACGGAATCAGTGCCACGACTTTCCTCTTGTCATTTGGAATTTCTCCGGCGATTTCCAGTATGGCGGTTCACGCTTCTGAGATTTTTACCAGCGGTGTTTCAGGAATCATGCACTTGCGTTTCGGGAATGTGAACACACGGCTTTTCAAATCGCTGTTGATTCCGGGAGTGCTCGGGGCAATCCTGGGCGCTTATATTTTGTCGGAGTTTGAATCGTACAATCAGATTATCCGACCGATTGTAAGTGCTTACACTTTGTTTTTGGGAGCGTTGATCATTTACAAAGTGATTCGAAAGAAACAGGCGCGAAAGAAAGTGACGAAAGCAGGTTGGTTGGGATTTCTAGGAGGATTTCTCGATTCAATTGGCGGCGGTGGCTGGGGACCGGTAGTTTCTTCCACCTTGATTGCACGTGGAAAACATCCGCGAATGATTGTTGGTTCGGTGAACCTGGCGGAATTTTTTGTTTCACTGGCCAGTTCTTTCACGTTTTTCACGGTTCTCGGAGCAACTTCCGTTTGGCAGCCCATTGCAGGATTGATTTTAGGTGGAGTTTGCGCTGCACCGCTGGCAGCTTACCTGGCTTCGAAACTGAATATAAAAGCATTGATGCTTTTTGTGGGAATTGTAGTTGTGATAGTGAGTTTACGCAACTTTTTAACCTTGTTATTCTGAAAAAGATGATTGAAAAAATAAAAGAAATTACGTACGATACACTCGAAGATTATTTGGTCCGCCTATCGGAAATAAAAGATGTGAGGATTGCTTTTTCAAGCAGTTTGAGCTGGGAAGACCAGGTAATTACACACGCTATTTTCAGCCAGGATTTACCAATCCGGGTGTTTACACTGGATACCGGACGTTTGTTTCCGGAAACATACAGCGTAATTGAAGCCACGCGTCAGCGCTATCGGAAACCACTGGAAGTTTATTTCCCGGAACACGAAGCAGTTGAAACCCTGGTAACCCAAAAAGGACCGATCAGCTTCTATGAATCGATTGAAAACCGGAAAGAGTGCTGTTTCATCCGTAAAGTAGAGCCTTTGAATCGTGCTTTGGAACAGGTGGATATTTGGATTACCGGTTTACGTGCAGAGCATTCTGAAAACCGGAACGATTTGCAGTTGGTTGAATTGGATTCAGGAAGAGGAATCATCAAGGTAAATCCGTTGTTTTCCTGGAGCCTGGAAGAGGTGAAATCCTATATTGAAAAACACAATATTCCGAGCAACGTACTTCAGGATCGTGGGTTTGTGAGTTTGGGATGCCAGCCTTGCACAAGAGCAATCCGCGAAGGAGAACCGTTCCGCGCCGGAAGATGGTGGTGGGAAGATAATTCGAAGAAGGAATGCGGTTTACATAGTTAATTGAATTACGAATTACGAATTACGAATTACGAATTACGAATTACGAATTACGAATTACGAATTACG
>NZ_JASLCN010000077.1 GCF_030151805.1 Fluviicola sp. | reverse complement strand
AGTACAATTCCGGTTGAATTGACCCACGCAGTGTTGTCGTTTTTTGAGGTTCCGACTAATTCAAAAGTACCCGGAGTAGTGCTTTGGTTGGTAGAATAAAACATTATGGAAATGGCATCCTGATTGGTAGCTGTCCATGGAGCTGCGGGAGATTCTGTTAACGGATCTAAACTTCCTGCGGTTAAGGATGCGAGGTGGTGCCCCGGTCCTGATGAACCAAATCCGGTAAATTGAAAATCAATATCCAACACCCAATTGTCTGTGAGTGTCAAACCGTGATTGGTATAAATTCTCCGAGCAGAAGCATCGGAACAATTGACATAATTTGCTTTCCCGCTGCCAATACTGATTCCTGTTGAAACTTGTGTCCATGTATGTGCGGGAGAGAAATCTTCGGTGAATGTTTGTGCTTGCGAACTCCAGCTCAGGAATAGGCAAGACAGGATGGTGACTGTTTTTTTGATCATATGAATAATGTAGAATAATGATGCCTACTCATGAGCTTTTCGGCTGCCGCTACTGTGTTTACAGAATGACTGTCAAGGTTAAATGCATTCGGATGAAGCAAAGAGAAGATGTTTTTTCTGTTTAATCCGCCCAAATAATGGAGTTTTTGACCACTTTGCTTCGACATGGATTAATTTCCGCTTTGCAGAGCGAAAAAGTATCTGCAAATTGAGTTATCTTTGGGGACTTAAAAAAATAGAAAACAACTCTTGATATGGAGCAACAAGCACCCTATAAGTCAAAAAATAATATCCGGATTGTAACGGCGGCTTCGCTGTTTGACGGACATGACGCTGCCATTAATATCATGCGCCGTATTATTCAATCTACCGGTTGCGAGGTGATTCACCTGGGGCACGACCGTTCGGTGGAAGAAGTGGTTGATACTGCTATTCAGGAAGATGCCCAGGCAATTGCCATGACGTCTTACCAGGGTGGGCATACCGAATACTTCAAATACATGTATGATTTATTGAAGGAAAAAGGTGCGCCGCATATTAAGATTTTCGGTGGAGGAGGAGGAACGATTCTTCTTTCTGAAATCGAAGAATTACAGAATTATGGAATTACGCGTTTGTACCATCCGGATGACGGAAGATCACTTGGTTTACAGGGAATGATCAATGATTTGGTGGAGCGCTCGGATTATCCGGTAGGAGATGTACTGAACGGCGAGATCAATCATTTGGCTGAAAAACATGTTCCTTCCATTGCACGATTGATTTCTGCAGCTGAGAACTATCCTGAAATGGCTGCTCCGGTGATGGAGCAGGTGCATCAGATTGCTGCGAAGAATGATGTTCCTGTTTTGGGAATCACCGGTACGGGTGGAGCAGGAAAATCTTCGTTGGTTGATGAATTGGTTCGACGTTTCTTAATGGATTTTCCGGACAAGCAAATTGCGGTTGTTTCAGTGGATCCCTCCAAACGCAAAACCGGTGGTGCTTTGCTTGGAGACAGAATCCGGATGAATGCGATTAAAAACCCGCGTGTTTATATGCGTTCTTTGGCAACACGCCAATCGAACCTGGCTTTGTCGAAACACGTTTCGGAAGCGATTCAGATTCTGAAAGCAGCGAATTACGACCTGATCATCCTGGAAACTTCCGGAATCGGTCAGTCAGATACGGAAATATTAGATCACTCAGATGCTTCTCTTTATGTGATGACTCCGGAATACGGAGCGGCAACACAGCTCGAGAAAATCGACATGTTGGATTTTGCGGATGTGATCGCACTGAATAAGTTCGATAAACGGGGAGCTTTGGATGCTCTCAGAGATGTGCGCAAGCAATACCAGCGAAACCACAATTTGTGGGATAAAAACGTGGACGAGATGCCGGTTTTCGGAACCATTGCTTCTCAGTTCAACGATCCGGGAATGAATACGTTGTATAAGGTAGTCATGGATAAGGTCAAGGAAAAGACGAATGCTCCCCTGGAATCCAAATTTGAGATCACGAGAGAAATGTCTGAAAAAATCTTTGTGATTCCGCCGGATAGAACGCGTTACCTGTCTGAGATTTCGGAAAACAACCGGAACTTTGATAAATGGGTAAACAAGCAGGTAGAAGTTGCTGATAAATTATATGGTTTACAAAAATCCGTTGAAACGCTGCAAGCTAGTTCAATGGAGGATAAAGACCGTTTGGTAAAAGGAGTTCAGGAAGCATTTGAAGCGGTAAAACGCGATTTGGATCCGCACAACTGGCAAATCCTGGAGTCGTGGGAAGCGAAAAAAGCTTCTTATGCAGCACCGGAATTTATTTTCAAGGTGCGTGATAAGGAATTGCGTATGGCAACTCATACCGAATCTCTTTCTCATACGCAGATTCCGAAGGTAGCGCTTCCGAAATTCAGATCGTGGGGAGATATTTTGCGTTGGTCTTTACAGGAAAATGTTCCGGGAGAATTTCCGTATACGTCCGGGTTGTTCCCTTTCAAACGCGAGGGAGAAGATCCTACACGGATGTTTGCCGGAGAAGGAGGACCGGAAAGAACCAACCGCCGTTTCCACTATGTTAGTTTGGGAATGCCTGCAAAACGTTTGTCTACGGCATTCGACTCGGTGACGCTTTATGGAAATGATCCGGATTTGAGACCGGATATTTACGGAAAAGTAGGTAACTCGGGAGTTTCGATTTGTTGTTTGGACGATGCGAAGAAACTGTATTCGGGTTTTGACCTGTCGCATCCTGCAACTTCTGTTTCCATGACGATTAACGGTCCGGCACCGATGCTTCTTGGTTTCTTCATGAATGCTGCCATTGATCAGAATTGTGAGAAATACATCAAGGCGAATGGCCTGGAGAAAGAAGTTGAAGCAAAAATCAAAGCAATTTATAAAGCCAAAGGAATTGACCGTCCGCAATACCAGGGAGAACTTCCGGAAGGAAACGATGGTTTGGGCTTGTTCCTGTTGGGAGTAACCGGAGATCAGGTGCTTCCGGCTGATGTATATGCAGAAATCAAAACAGAAACGCTGAAACAGGTTCGCGGAACCGTTCAGGCAGATATTTTGAAAGAAGATCAGGCACAGAATACCTGTATTTTCTCTACGGAGTTTGCGCTTCGTTTGATGGGGGATGTGCAGCAGTATTTCATTGAAAAACAAGTACGGAACTTCTATTCGGTTTCCATTTCAGGATACCATATTGCGGAGGCGGGTGCAAACCCGATCACGCAGCTGGCATTTACGTTGGCTAACGGATTTACGTATGTAGAATACTATTTGAGTCGCGGAATGGATATCAATGCATTCGGGCCGAACCTGTCCTTTTTCTTCTCTAACGGGATCGACCCGGAATATGCGGTAATCGGTCGTGTGGCAAGAAGAATCTGGGCAAAAGCACTGGCGAAGAAGTACGGAGCAAATCCGCGTGCGCAGATGTTGAAGTACCACATTCAGACTTCCGGGCGTTCATTGCATGCGCAGGAAATTGATTTCAACGATATCCGGACAACGTTGCAGGCTTTGTATGCGATTTACGATAACTGTAACTCGCTTCACACGAATGCATACGACGAAGCGATTACAACGCCTACGGAAGAATCCGTTCGTCGTGCAATGGCCATTCAGCTGATTATTAACCGTGAGTTGGGACTGGCTAAAAACGAAAACCCGCTTCAGGGATCATTCATCATTGAAGAGCTGACGGATTTGGTGGAAGAGGCTGTATTGACAGAGTTTGACCGAATTACAGAGCGCGGTGGCGTTTTGGGAGCGATGGAAACCATGTACCAGCGTTCTAAAATCCAGGAGGAATCCTTGTATTATGAAACGTTGAAACACAACGGGGATTTCCCGATCATCGGAGTGAATACCTTCCTGAGTTCAAAAGGATCTCCGACGGTAGAGCCAAAAGAAGTGATTCGTGCTTCTGAAGAGGAAAAAGAATACCAGATTACAATGCTGAGCGCATTACAGGCAATCCATAAAGACAAGCTGGACAGTATGTTGAGTGAATTGCAGCGAACTGCGATCCAGAATAAAAACATCTTCGAGCAATTGATGGAAGTATGTAAATATGCTTCTTTGGGACAAATCACCAAAGCGTTGTTTGAAGTAGGAGGACAGTACCGAAGAAATATGTAATTGAATTTCAGAATAATCCAGAAAGGGCTGTTTCACTTTGAGACAGCCCTTTTCGTTTTTATTTCATGCCTTTGACTTGTTTCTGCTTAAGCTGTTCGCCTGCAGATTGAATATCGCTGACAGGTACATTGCCGCTTCTGCGGAATATCATTGCAACGCGTGTGAAGAGACGAACCCAAAAACGCGTCCATGGATCTACCGGAATTGGTATCCCATTTGGCCCGATAACAAAGCCGCCGCCGCCAACTTTTACGCCGTAGGAAACATAGATCCATCCTGCCCGGTAACGATTCGGGTCTACTTTAACCGGTCCGCCACCACCGGATGCGGGCGTATGGTAGAATGCAAAGAGAACTCCTGTTTCATTTTGTTCGATGGGTTGTTTCCGGTCGTTTAAAACGGTACTTCCATTTTTGATTTTTTGCCATTCTTTGTACGGAACGCCGTCTACATTCTGGAAAGCGCTTACGTCAACTGCAGAAGGGGCTGTGTCAATGGTTCCGTATTCGTTGGCGGTGAATTTTTTGTCTGCATCCGGAGATCCGTTTGTAAAGACATCGACAAAATCACTGTTGGAAAAGTCGCAGATATCAACGTTAAATGCATCTACGATGAATCCGTTTCCGCCATCTCCGCCCGTTGGTAAATAAACGACCACACCTTCAATGTTGTCGCTTCCGACTTCCAGATCTTGGAAAGCGGCAATTGAAGTATAAAAAAGAGAGCCGTTTGCTGTTCCTTTGAAGGATGCAAAAGCGAAGGAAACGATTTGGCCTTCGTAGACCAATTGTTCATTGACGTTGACTGCATATAAATCTCCTGTCCCGTAGGAACCGGGGTTTGTTTCCGAGATCAGCGGCATGTTGTTGATTGAGTGGTGATTGCGTCGTCCGCTACTTGTGGTTTTGTAAACCACGTACTTAATTCGAATAGTTGCCATATGAGCATTGTGTATAGTGGTGCCTACTCTTTAAGGATTTTCGGCTTACTCCGTACTATTTCTGCTGATAATGCTGATAAACTGGGCTTTTCGAATGGGGGGAGATACTAAGAGTAGTAAGACATGTCTGGCACGCTCATTCAGTAAATAGTGTGGAATGACGCATCGTGCGATTTTTCCGGTTTCAAATGTAATGTATTGTAATATAGGTGATTACTTTTTTCAGCGAAAGGTGGATTTAAGTGTTTGGATAGGAGGATTCGGCTAGTGTTTGGAGCTATAAGTTTGTGTTGGGTATTCTGTTATCTTCTTTCCATTCACCAAGGCAGTGTATGAAAATGGAGGTGATTTTAATTATGAATTACGAATTACGAATTACGAATGCCGAATGCCGAATTATGAAGGGTAGATGAGGCTGGAGGAGTTGGAGGTAAGAGTCAGGATGTTTATAGTTTAGGTGTTGGGGGTGAACTTCTTTTTTTTACACATCTGTTATGTGTTTTTATTTTAGGATTTCAAGGTATAATTCCTTTCTGATCCCGGGAAAACAGGACTGAAGAGGGGCCAAAAACGGCTGAAACGCCCTAAAACCG
>NZ_JASLCN010000458.1 GCF_030151805.1 Fluviicola sp. | reverse complement strand
CGTAATTCGTAATTCGTAATTCGTAATTCGTAATTCGTAATTCGTAATTCGTAATTCGTAATTCTTGCTAATTTAGTAGAAAACACATTGAATGGAAAAAGAACAACTCGAAGCACTTGCAGCTCAATTGGGGAATCCGTCAGGAGAAAAAGGAATCGAAGTTGCTGAAATGATGAATGAAACCAATATCGGGATGACTAAAAATTCCATTTCAAATCTTCGCTTACGTGACGGAGATTCCGTTTTGGAGTTGGGACATGGAAACGCCGGGCATCTCAATTTTCTTTTTTCTCAATCAAACGATATTCAATACACCGGTTTGGAAATTTCGTCCTTAATGCACGAAGAAGCCAAACAGTCAAATCACGCATATGCAGCAGCCGGAAAAGCCCGCTTTGTTCTTTACGATGGCGAAAAAATGCCGCTTGAAGATCACGCTGTCGACAAAGCTTTTACCGTAAACACGATTTATTTCTGGAAAGATCCTGAGAAGGTCTTTGCCGAATTATCCCGGATTTTGAAACCGGATGGTATGTTGGCATTGACGTTTGCACACCGCAGCTTCATGGAAATGCTTCCTTTCACTGTTTTCGGATTCACACTCTACAATCCGGATGAAATTCTGAAGATCATATCTGAAACCAATTTCCAGCCGGATCACCAAGATGAGCAGCGCGAAGTGGTAAAAACAAAAACAGGGGAATCAGTTGAGCGATTTTTCAGTACATTGGTTCTGAAAAACAACCTTTAATATGAATCGGGAACACACATACAAAGCGCTTATTTCCTGGACGGGAAACAGAGGCGAAGGAACAACAAGTTACACTTCCTATGACCGGAATTTCAACGCTCACGTAGAAGGCAAACCGGATTTATCCTGCTCTGCAGATTCCGCTTTCCGCGGAGACAGATCCAAACACAACCCGGAAGACATGTTCATCATTTCCCTTTCAAGCTGTCACATGCTTTGGTATCTTCACCTTTGTGCCGATGCGGGAATCATCGTTTCAGATTACCAGGACACGCCTCTCGGAACCATGGTTGAAGATAAGAACGGTGGTCATTTTGTTTCGGTTGTACTTCACCCCCAGGTGGTAATCACAGATGCAGCCCGGATTGAAGAAGCAAACCGTCTGCACCATGAAGCGCGGAAACAATGCTTTATCGCAAACTCCTGTAATTTCCCGGTAACACACATTGCCAACTGCTCGGTAAAAAATCCCTGATCCCGTTTATCAGAACCGAAAACCTGAAATAGTTGCTAATTTTGCGGAAGGTTATGAATAAGAAGAAAGGTAACAAGTCGATTCGCAAAGCAAGGTATGTTCTCTACAAAGAAACCCTGGTTGATTTCAAAGAACATTTCTGGACCTTTTTCGGTTCTTTTTTCGGAATCGGCCTCATTGCTTTTATTCAGTCACGATCATTAGACCGGCTCGAAAACATTTTCCTGATCGGTTCTTTCGGAGCCAGCAGCGTTTTAATTTATGGAGCCATTCAAAGCCCCCTGGCACAACCCAGAAACCTGGTTTTTGGACACGTGATTTCAGCATTCATCGGTGTGTGCATCTTCAAATTGATTCCTGATCCTGTTTGGATCGCCGCCCCGCTTGCGGTGAGTTTATCCATTGTTGCCATGCAAATGACCAAAACGCTTCACCCGCCGGGAGGAGCAACTGCTTTGATTGCCGTAATCGGAACTCCGAAAGTGAAAGCATTGGGATTCACCTATGTGTTGTCTCCCGTATTAACAGGCGTTCTCATTCTGCTTGTGGTGGCATTGATTGCAAATAATCTGACTAAAAACAGAAAATATCCTACAAATAATCGCCTGACAAAGTATATTCGTAAGAAGAAAAAGATCAAAACGCTGACGAAAGATGGAACGAACCTGTGAAAAAGGACACCGTTATTTCAAAACAAGTGATTGTCCGACTTGCCCTGTTTGCGAGAACCTGAAAAAAGACGAAAGCGGAATTTTTGCCGTTCTTTCAGCTCCGGCACGAAGAGCCCTGGAAAATGCGCAGATCAATTCCCTGGAACAACTCTCGCTTTTTAGTGAAAAGGACATCCTGAAACTTCATGGAATTGGTAAAAGTTCCATCCCCATCCTCCAAAAACTCTTAGCCGAAAACGGACTTTTTTTCAAGTCTTAATTTGAGTTATATTTATAAAACAGACTTAAAGACGTAAGGGTCAGGACCGGTAGTTTAATTGATTACTTTGGTCTTATCTCCTGACTTTATTGATCCTGACTCTAAAAAAGAATATATGAAAACGACTTTCACCAACGTAGACGAATACCTCCTGGAGTTTGAAAACGAAACCCGCGAGCGTTTAGTGGCTATCCGAAAATTAATCCTGGAAACTGCTCCGGAAGTTATCGAATCAATTTCTTACGGAATGCCCGCTTATAAAGTTAATGGAAAACCGCTGGTCTATTTCGCCGGCTACAAATCGCATATCGGGTTCTATGCTACACCAACCGGGCACAAAGCATTCGAAAAAGAACTATCCAAATACAAACAAGGAAAGGGTTCCGTACAATTCCCCTTGAATGAGCCGCTTCCGATAAAATTGATCAAAGAAATAGTGTTGTTTCGTTTGGCTGAGAACAAGGAAAAGTACGGCGCAAAAAAGAAATCTTAATTAGGTGATGCGTTGTATGAAAATTGGGAGGATGTAATAAAATTCCTCCACGTCTTCCGCTACGTTGCGTTTATTAAGTCGATCTTATATACAAACACAAAGAAACAACGTGTGCAAAGCCTTAATAAAAAGGAATCATTACCTTCGAAAAAACTTTTTCTATGAGATCGTTACTTGTCATTTTGCTACTTGTTCTTGCTCTTCCCTCCTATAGTCAATTTACGCAGGCCGATTCATTGCGTGGAGGATACGGTGAAACACGCAACTGGTGGGATTTAAAACACTACGATCTCAGCGTGGAATTTGACATTGAAAAGAAAGAAATTCGTGGAAAAAACATCATCACGTTCGAGATACCCGGAAATAATTTGAATGAATTAGTGATCGTCAGCACACTGCAATTGGATCTGCAGGACCCGATGGTTTTGGACAGTGTTTCTATCAACGGAAAGCTCGTGTTGAATTCGAAAATCACCAAAAAAGGTGCGGCTTACCTGATTCGTTTCGAATCACACGACGGATCTGAGCAAAAAAGCAACGAATTGATCGCTTATTTCCATGGAAAACCACGTGTAGCGCAAAATCCTCCCTGGGACGGCGGAATTATCTGGAAAAAAGATCTAAACGGAAAACCATGGGTTTCTGTGGCTTGCCAGGGATTGGGAGCCAGCGTTTGGTTTCCGTGTAAAGATTCACAATACGACGAACCGGATAACGGGGTAGCGATGCATTATACGTGTCCTGCCGACCTGGTTTGTGTCAGCAATGGCTTGTTTGTCGGAAAAGAAGTGTTGAAAAACGATCGCGCAAGGTATTCCTGGACAGTTAAAAATCCGATCAACAATTACTGCATGATTCCCTACATCGGAGATTATGTGAACATTCACGACCATTTCTCCGGTGAGAAAGGAAACCTGGAAATCGATTACTGGGTTTTGAGAG
>NZ_JASLCN010000431.1 GCF_030151805.1 Fluviicola sp. | reverse complement strand
CAGGAGCGGGATGTAAAAAGTGTTCTGGCGATGATCTTTTCACCGGTTAATGTATTGCTCATGACACCATTCATCAAACCATTTTCAATTGGCAGAATCATATTCACTTATTTGATTCCGCTGGTTCCCTTATTCGTAATGCTTGATGGTATTTTATCCGCACTGAGAACATATACGGTTCCGGAAATGAACGAGTTGATTTCACGCGTAAAAGGAAATGAACATTTCGACTGGAAAGTCGGGAGACAAAAATCGGGCCCAGCGGGTGTTTTGTATCTGATCGGAAGCCCTAAAGGATGATTTAAAATGGAGCGGGTAAAATGAAAAGAGACATTTGCTGCGGAATGTTTAAAAACTTTTCATTCCGATAATTATCGGAACTCAATTATCCATTTTCATTTTTAAATCACAAAGGTATCACTTATCTTTGCAGTCTTAAAATAAGAGCAATAAATCATTTATGAGTAATACAACAGAAAAATTAGCTTACAAAGTAAAAGACATTTCGCTTGCAGAATGGGGTCGCAAAGAGATCATTTTGGCTGAAGCAGAGATGCCGGGATTAATGTCATTGCGCGCAGAATACGGTGCGAAAAAACCTTTGAAAGGTGCACGTATCGCAGGATGTTTGCATATGACGATTCAAACTGCAGTTTTGATTGAAACGTTGGTTGAATTAGGAGCAGAAGTTACATGGTCTTCTTGTAACATTTTCTCTACTCAAGATCATGCTGCTGCTGCAATTGCTGCTGCAGGAATTCCTGTTTATGCATGGAAAGGTATGAATGAAGAGGAATTTGACTGGTGTATCGAGCAAACATTGTTTGCATTTGAAGGTGGAAAACCTTTAAACATGATCTTAGACGACGGAGGTGATTTGACAAACATGGTGTTTGATCGTTTCCCTGAGTTGACAGCTGATATTCGTGGATTGTCGGAAGAAACTACAACAGGAGTTCACCGTTTACACGAGCGTAAGAAAAACGGAACGTTGGTAATGCCTGCAATCAACGTAAATGATTCAGTAACAAAATCAAAATTCGATAACAAATACGGATGTAAAGAATCTTTGGTAGATTCAATTCGTCGTGCAACTGACGTCATGATGGCTGGAAAAGTAGCGATCGTTTGTGGTTACGGTGACGTTGGTAAAGGTTCTGCTGCTTCTTTGAGCGGAGCTGGAGCTCGTGTAATTGTTACTGAAATCGACCCGATTTGTGCGTTGCAAGCTGCAATGGACGGATACGAAGTAAGAAAATTGGATTCAGTTGTTGGGAATGCAGATATCATCGTTACTACAACAGGAAACAAAGACATCATCGTTGGTCGTCATTTTGAAAACATGAAAGACAAAGCGATCGTTTGTATCATCGGTCACTTCGATAACGAAATCGATATGGCTTGGTTGAATGCAAATTACGGTTCTACAAAATCTACCGTGAAGCCACAAGTTGATATTTACAACGTAAAAGGAAACGATGTGATCATTCTTGCTGAAGGACGTTTGGTGAACTTGGGTTGTGCAACTGGTCACCCGTCATTCGTTATGTCCAATTCATTTACAAACCAAACATTGGCTCAGTTGGAGTTGTGGGAAAACCACAAAAACTACGAGAACGATGTATACGTTTTACCAAAGCATTTGGATGAGAAAGTAGCTCGTTTGCATTTGGCTAAAATCGGTGTGGAATTGGAAACATTGACACAAGAACAAGCAGCTTATATCGGAGTAACTGTTGAAGGTCCGTTCAAATCGGATGCTTACAGATATTAAGAAATAATAAAATTTATAGGAAAAGGAATCTCGTCAGAGGTTCCTTTTTTGTTTCATTCCCATACGCACGCGCGTTCCAAGGGGATTAATCCCCTTGGACGTGCTTTGCACTGAACTTGAAGAAGTAGACTCACTTCTATTGCTTAATCTGACAGATTCACTAATTTTGTTTCATGCAACTTTCTGAAAGAATTAAAGTCCTCGACTGGACTTCCTTAAAGACAATTTTATTTGTCGGATTGATCGTCCGCCTGATTGCCGCAATTTTTTCCGAAGGCTATGCCATGCATGACGACCACTTTTTGGTGATCGAAGCGGCAGGTTCGTGGGCAGATGGATTTGATTACAACCATTGGCTTCCATGGAACAAACCAGCAGGAGCTGCTCCGGAAGGACACAGCTTCACCTACGTCGGGTTGAATTACCTTTATTTTGCATTCATGAAAGCAGTCGGAGTTTCAGATCCGAAATTATTGATGTTAATCAACCGGATTATTCATGCACTGTTCTCATTACTCGTAATCCGGTTCGGATACCTCATTACAGAAAAACTTTCGAATAAAAAGACTGCAAGTTATGTGGGATGGGTATTGGCTCTGTTGTGGGCGATGCCGTTTTTATCCGTGAGAAACCTGGTAGAAGTGGTGAGTATTCCGTTCCTGATGTGGGCCGTTTGGCTGAGCTTACAGGAAAATAGAAAATGGGCCTTGTTCTTCGCAGGCTTGCTGATTGGTGTGGCAATCTCATTCCGGTACCAAATTGCGATTTATGCCGTCGGACTTGGAATCTACTACCTGATCAAAATGGAATGGAGAAAGTTGATCCTGATGACAGCCGGTTCGCTTGTTATGTTTGTATTGACGCAAGGAGTAGTCGATTATTTCATCTGGGGCTATCCGTTTGCAGAGTTCAAGGGATACGTCGTTTACAACATGAATGAAGGAACCCGTTACATGAGCAATCATAACTACTTTATGTATTTTTATGTGCTCTTCGGCTTATTGCTATTCCCACTCGGAATCCTGGCATTGATTGCATACTTCAAATCAGCTAGGAAATACCTGATCTTGTTTATTCCCACTTTTGTATTCTTATTGTTCCATACGATCTTCCCGAACAGGCAGGAACGTTTTATCCTGACGATCTTCCCGCTGGTTTTGATACTCGCATTCCTGGGAATTGAACAACTGAGAAAACGCAAATTCTGGAACGGATTCTGGAAAGTTTCCTGGGTGGCGTTCTGGATATTGAACTTTCCCCTGTTTTGTATCGTTACGGTGATGCCGTCAAAAAAATCGCGGGTGAATACCATGTACGCATTGCACGGAAAAGCGCATGGCGGAGAAAATATTCTGATCGAAGCAACAGGGGAAACCAATCCCGAAATGATGCCTTATTTCTATTCCGGAAAGTGGGATTATAAAGTAACGGAGCGTTGGAGCATGGATACAATCAATCCGGCGAGTTTCTATACTGCAGTGCCGCAGGATTATATCTTCTTCTTCGGTGAAAAATCGTTGGAGCAGCGCATTGACACTTTCAAACTGATTTACCCGAAAATGCATTTGGAAGCTCAGATTCAACCTGGATTTGTAGATAAATTCTTACATGGAATCAACCCGAGAAACTCGAATTCCTATGTTGAGATCTGGAAAACAGAAGTTGAACAGAAATAAGTAAATCTTTTTTCTGTTCCTCTCGATCATACTGTGTATGTACATTCGGGGGCTCGAAGTGACAAAAAAAATCGCTAAAGGATATTCTAATTATAGATCCGCAATAAATTACTTCCGTTCCACAAAGCCTGGTATTTGCGTAATCCCCAGCCGGAATTGGCGATCGGAGAACCATCATACATGGAGAACCGGGCACTGGAACAAGGATCATACAATTGCAGGTAATTGGTCGAATCCGGAGTGAGTCCTGTTGCGCAAACGTTGTCCGGATCTTCCGGAGACATGCGTTCCCAGGCAACAAAAACATCAGTCGACTGACGGTAAACGATGATTCCTTTAATTCCTCCGGCAACATAAGCCCAACCACCAACACTGTTTAAATCCTGGTAACTGGGAAGCGTCATGTCAATCGAAAAGTCGAAAGCAATACTCGGAACAGGATGTGTTCTGTTTTTTTTACAAGAAACACCTGCAAGAATTAAAATCAATAAAAAGATTCGTATTTTCACTTGACTTTATTGGAATGATAAAATTATGAAGTTAAGAACGATTTTACAACTGTTTCTATTGTGCGGACTGTTTATTTTTGGTGGAGGATCGGTTGAATCGTCCTATGCACAAGACGGATCCGTAGCGAAAGCAGAGAAAACGATTGCCAAGCGCCGGAAGCAGGAAGCAAAGGTGGCGAAGAAAGAAGCGAAGAAATCCAAAAAGGCATTTTGGGCGCGCCAATCCAAAGAAGCCAGAAAAAGTGTGAAGAGAAATCAGAAACGCCAAAGGAAAGCACAACGGGATGCTAAATCCTGGTAAATAGCTTGTCTGATAATTATCGGTAGTGCTTATTACTGAAACTTTAAAATCACAACTAAGCAGGCGAACATCTATTTGTGCAACTTGTCCCGACTTTTCGGGATTTGTGGAAAAGTCACTAACATGCTCGCATAGAACCTTAAATAAAAATGCCCCGACATTCATCGTCGGGGCATTCTCGTTGGTTATTGGTTTGTTAATTGTGATCGTACTCGTGCCCTAGTGCAACCACATCAACTTCTTTCAGCAAGGCTTTTGCCTTTTTATTTGAAATTTCACGTTTGAAAATATCGAATATTAAGTAAACGCATGGAACAATGATCAGCGTCAGTAACATCGAACTGGTCAAACCTCCGATCAATACCCAGGCTAATCCTGCTTTCCATTCAGCACCTGCTCCATGAGCAAAGGCAATCGGCATCATCCCGAAAACCATCGCAAGTGTCGTCATCAGGATCGGACGTAAACGCGCCTGACCCGCAATGATCAATGCTTCCACAGTGTTGTGTCCGTCGGCTTTCTTCTGATTTGCAAAATCGACGATCAAAATCGCGTTCTTCGCTACCAATCCGATCAGCATGATCATACCAAGCATCGAGAAGATACTGATTGGTTCCATTGCCAGCGCCAGTGCAAGCAAGGCTCCGATAATCGCTAACGGAATAGAGAACAAGACTACGAACGGATAAACATAAGAATCATACAAGGCAACCATGATCAGGTAAACGAACAGGATCGAAGCCAGGATCGCCAAAAGCAGGTTTCCGAATGCTTCCGCCATGTTTTTTGCATCTCCTTCAAAACTGTAAACCGTGTTGCTTGGAAGCGGATCTTTCTCCATCATTTTCGCAAACTCATCCGTTACCTGCTGGCTGGATGTTCCCAATACTTGTGAAGTAACCGTAATGGAAGGAATCCGGTTTTTGCGTTCCAGTTTGGAAGGCCCGCTTGCTTTACCGATTTTGGCAAACTGACTCAATTTGATTTGTTCTCCTTTGTCGTTGATGAAGTAAACGTCTTTCACATCCTGTGTGCTTTTTCGGTCGAAATCATCATAATTTACAAGAATATCGTAATCCTTTCCACCTTCCGTGTATTTGGAATTGTCATCTCCGTTGAATGACATTTGCAGGGTAGAACCAACGGTATTCATGGTTAATCCCAATTCAGCCATTTTGTCGCGGTCAATATTCACGGTGATCTCCGGGTTTCCGGTTTCAACCGATACCTTCACTTCGGCCGTTCCTTTGATGGATTTTAGTTTTTCCATCACTTTGGAAGCAGCCACGTAATTGGAGTCCATGTCGTTTCCGGTCACTGCAATCTGGATAGGTGCATCATCTGCTCCACCCATGATACCAACCGCCGCAGAGTTCACTTTTACATCCGGAAGCATGTGTTCCAAATCCTGTTTCATCAACTGGGCAATGATCGCTGCAGATTGATCGCGTTTCTCTTTGTCGATGATCTTCACGGTCAACTGTGCTTTGTTATTGGCATTGCTGGATGATCCCATGTTTCCGCTTGCCGTACCAACGCTTGTAAATACGTTGATTACCTGCGGATCTTTAAACAAATAGTCTTCCACGCGTTGAACCGTGGCGTTGGTTTGTTGAATTGTAGCATCTTGCGGTAATTCCAGCGAGATGACGAATTCTCCCCGGTCACCCTGACTCACGAATTCTCCACCGATGTATGGCCCGAGCATGACCGGAATAGCAATAATTCCAACCGCAGCCGCTGTAATGATGTAACGTTTTCTGCGCAACGCGACAGTCAGCATGTGACCGTAAGCGGTGGTGATTTTTTTCAAAATGCGCTCGAACGTCATCACGATTCGTCCACCGAACGTTTTATTGGTCAGTTTGGTTTCTTTCGCAAAACGGGAAGCCAAAAGAGGAGTCAGCGTAAAGGATACGAATAAAGACATCAGAGTCGAAATAACAATCACCAAAGAGAACTGGGAAAGTAAGTTCGAGATCAAACCACCAACCATGGTTAGCGGAAGGAATACCACGACGTCAACCAGGGTAATCCCCATTGCCGTAAATCCGATTTCATTTCGTCCTTCCAGGGCCGCTTTTTTGCGTTCTTTCCCCATTTCAAGGTGACGATAAATGTTCTCAAGAACCACAATCGAGTCATCGACCAAAATCCCGACTACGAGTGAGATTGCCAGCAAAGTCATGAGGTTCATAGTGAATCCAAGCAAATACATGGCAATGAAAACCGAGATCAATGACGCCGGAATGGAAATCATGATGATAAACGCATTCCGCACACTGTGCAGGAATAACAACATCACCAATGCTACGATGAAGATTGCCAGTCCAAGATCCATAACCACCGCATCGGCTGCTGCAAGTGTAAAGTCGGAAGAATCGGAAGAGATTTCAAATTTCAATCCCTGTTTCGCATATTGCTTTTCCAGCTTTTCAAATTCTATTTTTACATTCTTACTGATTTTTACAGCGTTTGCATCTGTTTGCTTCATGATCTGCAAACCAAGAGAGTTTGTTCCGTTGATCCGGTTGTACGTTTTAATCTCCTTGGAAGCGTCCGTAACTGTTGCCACTTCGTTCAGGCGCACCGGAGATCCTGTTTTCGGATCCGTTAAAATAATCAGGTCGTTTAGCTCCTTCAAATCTTTGTATTTTCCGCGCAAACGAACCAATGCCTGGCTATCGTCACCTTTTACTTTACCGGTTGGCAATTCCAGGTTGGCGTTGCGAATGGCATTTGTAACCTGGAGAATCGAAATTCCATAGTTCTCACACGCTTCGCGGTTCACCTGAACTTTGATTTCGCGTTCTTCACCACCTACCATAGTGATTTGCGCCATTCCCTCCATTTTGGCAAGGGAAGGAGAAATTTCATCCTTCACCAGCGAGTAAAGTTCCGTCGGAGGCATGTTAGCTGTCACACCGACACTCATGATCGGAGCTTCATCGAAAGAGAATTTTCCCAGTGAAGGCGAAAGAATTTCTTCCGGTAAAGTAGATAAAATTGCGTTGATTTTCCGTTGAGCCTCCTGCAATGCTTTATCAGGATCTGCGTCATTCTTCAACATCAACACAACGGAAGAAACACCTTCCATGGAAGTAGATTGAATATCGTCGAGGCTTTCAACTCCTGAAAGCGCGTCTTCAATTTTTTTGGTCACCGAGTTCTCAACTTCCGAAGGAGAAGCCCCCGGATATTGCGTAGTAATGGTTACTACGGGAATAGAGAACTTCGGCATCAGTTCGTAGTTTAACTTGGAATAACTGAGGATTCCGAGAAAACCAAGCACTGAAAAGATCACCACGATTAACGAGGGTCTTTTTATGGCTAATTCTGTAATAGACATATTTTATATTTTTGCGGGAATAGGGAATACTCATGAGTGAATTGATGCAAACGCTGCATTTCCCTTCACTGTGAGCTATTGCCTGTTGCCTGAGTTACTATTGCCTTATTTGATGATCTTAACTTGTGAACCGTTGTCAATATTCAACTGTCCTGTTTTCACCACCTGCATTCCGGGTGTTAAACCGGATACGATCTCCAGTTTATCATCGTCTACTGCACCAATTTCGATTTTTATCAGTTTGGCTTTTCCGCCCTGAACAACAAATACTTTTGGATCTTTGATACTACCAACCAAACATTTGATCGGAATCGTTAATGCTTCTTTGGTTCCACCAAATGTAAACTTCACTTTTCCTGTCATTCCGGATTTAAGCGGTGTTTTCGAAGGGTTTGTAAAACGGATTTCAGTATCAAATTTCTTCGATCCGTCTGCTTGTGGCGAAACAGAAACGACTTTTCCGGGAATCACAGACTGTGCGTATAAATCCGGAACGATATTCACCGATTGGCCAACCTGCACGCGAACCACTTGTACATCCAGTAGTTTCACACTCATTTTCAATGATTTGATATCAACAATGTCTGCAATTGCTGTCCCGGCTGCCAAATAGCTTCCTTTTTCAATCGCGACATTCGATACCACTCCGGAAATAGGAGAAACAATGGTTGTCAGTTTCAAACTATGTTGCAATGTTTTCACTTTTGCATCGGCAGTACTCATCGTCATGCGCATTTCTTCAACCTGCTGCTTGTTTACAGCCCCGCTTACAACCATGCGCTCGTATTTTTCAAGGTCTGATTTTGCTTTGTCCAGTGTTGTTTTTGCTAAAGCCAGGTCAATGCGGATCTGATCATTATCCAGGGTCGCAATGACTTGTCCTTCTCTTACGTGATCTCCGTTTTCAATGCTCAAAGTTCTCACACGACCGGAAGTTTCAGATACAAAACTTAACTGATGATCGGGAATGAAATTTCCGTTCAATTCGAAATCTTGTGAAACCGTTTCCATGGTCGGTTTTGCAATCGTCACAGGGAAAATGGTCATTTTCTGATCTGTAATGGATGCGTTTGCGTTCATTTTTTCTTTGTTGCTTCCTAATTTACTGATGACAACAAAGAGCAGGACGATCCCAATCAAAATCGGTAAAATGATTCGTCTGAATGCGCCTTTCTTTTTTATTTGTTCTTGATTTTCCATGAGTTGTTCTTAGTTTAATGATCGAATATTTCCGGTTGCTTTAATGAGGTCAAGTTCACCCTGTTTTACCTGGATTAATGCACGTAAGTAATTGGTTTGTGCATCTCTTAAAGAAGTTTCCGCATTGACAATGTCAGTCATGGTTGCGATTCCTCCTACAAATTGTGCTTGCGTAATGGCATACACCTTTTGTGCAAGTTCAATATTGCGTTGCTGACTTGCCAGCGCCGCCTGGTTTGTTTTTAACGTATTGTTTGCATTGGTGCGCTGCATTTTCAGATTTTCAGCCAGGTACTGTTCTTCCAGTTCCGATTGCTCGATTTGAATTTTAGTCTGCTTCACACGTGAATTCTTTGAAAGACCGTCGAAAATCGGAATGTTCAAATTCACTCCCAGGTACGTATTGGGAAACCATCTGGCACCTTTCTCAAACATACGCAGCGTATTCTGCTGATTCTGCACTGAGGAGTGAAAACTCAATGAAAGCGAAGGCAGATAACCGGATCTGATTTGTTGTAAAGTCACCGAATAAACACCTCGTTGTGCCTGAAGCAATTCCAGATCCGTATTGTTCAGTGTTTCGGTATTGATCATTGTTGCAGATTGCTGTTTCATATCAATAGCCGGTACTTCGATTACAGCATCCAGCGGCATTCCCATGTAATATTTCAGCAAGATTAATTGCTTTTCATAATTGGAAGTGCTGGTTGCCAGTTCCGTTTGAAGATTGGTCAGATTGACGGTTAATTTGTCCAGATCCAATTGTTTCGCAGCATCGTTGTCAAACTGAATTTGCGTGATCTTCAGCAATGAATCCACTTGTGTTAAGTTTGATTCGACCAGTTCCTTTTGAGTGAACGAAACCTGCGCTGAATAATAAGCACTTGCAATATCGTAGATTAATTGCTCTTCTGTTTTTCGTGCGTTGATTTCCGAAACTTTGGAGCTTTTCTCCGTCAGTTTCATACCGTAGATCAATGATTGGTCATAGATCACCTGCTTCGCATCTATTCCGGCACTGGTGTTGTATTTCGTACCGAATTGAACAGGAACTTGTGTTCCGGGTTGTCCGATAAGCTCTCCTGGAAGGATTGACGTTTGCAGTTTGAGGTTATCCTGCACGGAAATAGAACCGTTTACCTGCGGCAAGTAGCCCGAGCGCGTTTCATTGCGCTTCTCGTCCGTGAGATCCATTTCCAGTTTTGATTTCAGCACCCCCGCATTTTTTGTCAGACCATATTGCACGCACTGCTGCAAAGTCATGGGGCTTTGTTGCGCCCTGGCAAAACTCATGCTTCCGGCCAAAAGGGCGAGGAGCATCAGTAAGCTCGGACGATAATTTTGTGTTCTCTCCTTCATACTAGTTGTTTTTGTTATTGTGTGTGTTGCGGTTACACCATTCCTGGTAAAGTCTTGGAAATTCAATACTCAGGTATTCGGTGAACTCAATAAATTCGGCCATTTTTTGATTGAATTCCGGCGTTTCCGGTGTCCGTTGGTTTAAAGCTTCTTTCATAATCTTGATGACATCGAAAAATTTCTGAAAATTATCCGTGAAGCTTTCCTGCCATTGCAGAATATTACTTGCGAAATAGCGTTTCCGGTCTCCCGGTTTTGTTCGGTAAATCACACGTTGAGTAAGTAACAAGGTATTCAACGCCGAACTCGTAGTGCTTTTACTAATTCCCAACAGTTCGCGAATCTGATAGAAAGTTAGTTCCGGCTCATCACAGACGATCAGAAGAGACATAATGCGACCTTCCATCGGAGGAATTCCATGTTGCTCGTAGAAAACCCCCATTCGTTCGATGAGTTCTCTTTGCTCCTGGGTCAATTGAATGTTTGTCATGTTTCTTTTCTTTAGATCCTGTTGTTTCATTCACAGGATTTTTCGTCTGCAAAGGTAACTGGTTTTTTTAGTTCTGAAAATACCGAACCAAAAGAACTCAAGTTTTTAACACTTATTTGCGAATCAAAATTAGTTTGACAATTCCGGTTTGGAAACAGGAAATCGGTGAGCGGTAGAATAAGATCGGTATGTGGATTGAATCGGGGGGCTTCTAAACTTTTTCTGCTGGTAATCTGCTTGTCGTCACGATTCAGAAAATAAATCAACCGTTAAAAAATCTAAATTTTTAGTTCGTGCGTATGTAGGTTGTCTCACGTTCCATTGAAGAGGCAATAGACTATTTACTAATTAATTATGAAAAGGATGAAAAAAATCTTATTCTCGTTTATCTTAGCTGGAAGCATGGCTTCGCTAAGCTACGGTTCGAGTCACAGAGAAGCACCTTTGATTGCAAACGACCCATTGGCAGACAACACCGATGTGTATGCATTCAAAAGCCCCGATGATCCGAATTCGATTACAATCATTGCCAATTACATTCCGACGGAATTTCGAAATGGCGGACCGAACTACTACAGTTTCGGAGAAAACATTCGGTATGAAATCCATGTAGACAATGATGCTTCAACACCGGGAGACGACATCACGTATCGTTTCACGTTCACTAAAATGAACGAAGATCCTACTACGTTTTTCAACATTCGCTTAGGCCAGGAAAACCTGAAAACGACCTACAAGATCGAGAAAAGTACAGATGGCGGAGCAACGTTCACCACTTTCATGACCGGATTAGCGGTTCCGCCGCCAAATATCGGAGATCGATCCATTAATGGTCCGGTAGGTTTAAACGAAGCATCCTATGAAGATTTGATTGCAAGCTCCATTTATGCAACTCCGGAAGGCGGCCAGGTATTTTGTGGTCCTTCGGACGATCCGTTCTTTGTGGACCTGGGAGGAATTTTTGATTTGGGTGATGCTCCGCGTCAGAATAACGGCGGTGTCGTTAGAGACGGTCTGGCAAAATTCAATACACATTCAATCGCGATTAAAATTCCGGTAGCTGTTCTGCAAAAAGACGGTTTGGGAGTTTCTTCTGCAGCAAACATCCTGGATCCGAATTTTGTGATCGGAGTATGGGCTTCGGCAAGTCGCCAAACTACCCGTACATTGACTGCCGGCGGACAAGGTTACGCAGGAAACTGGGTGCAGGTTTCCCGTTTGGGAATGCCTTTGACCAATGAAGCGGTTATTCCGGTTGGAAAAAAAGATTTCTGGAATTCATTGACTCCGTATCAGGAACTGGCGGAAACAACATTGGATGAATACTTCTACAATCCTGAATTGGCGTTGTACATGGACGACAGTTTGTTCGGTGGTGCGGTTCCCGCTTTTGCAGGCCTGCGCATTCAACGCAATTCCCTTCAGGGATTCGATTTTGGAAACGGGAAAGATGGTTTGTGGCCTTTGAAAGGTTCGGCAGCAGTTGCCGGAACGGCGTTGGACGATGCTGTTTTTGGGACCTTGTTATTGCCTGCGGCAGGAAAGCCACGCTCCGTTGATTTATGGCCGATCTTCCACACAGGAGTACCAAATATGAGACCATATCAATTAGCTACCGGGAAAAATGGAAACCCGTTAGCGGCCGGAAAACCGTTCATCAGCAACTTCTTGCCGAGTGGAGGTGATATGCTACGTTTGAATATGGCCGTTCCGGCTACTCCAAGATCAAGTGCTGCATTCAGTTCATTGGGATTGGTTCAGGCAGCAGTTTTGGGATTGACCGATCCGGCTTACAACGGCACAACGACTATTCAGTTTATTCCGAATATGGATGGATTCCCGAACGGACGCCGTTTGGAAGATGATGTAACACGCATTGAATTGCAGGCAGTGAGCGGAGTTGTTTTGGCAGCAGTTGGTTTGTGGTACGATGATTACGATGCTTCGTCAACAACACAGTCACCGGTAACAAATCTCCTTGTAAACGTCTTGAGTTATTCAACAGGAGTAGAACACAATGATGCGGCATTTAAAACGTCATTCCCATATGTGGCTTCACCTTGGGTAGGGAAAGACTAAACCGGAGTTTCACACTAAAATTTTAAAAGATGAAAAATTTAATTAAATATTTGTTTGTGGTGCTTCCGTTCGGAACGGTCTTCGCTTCGAGTCACAGAGAAGCCCCGCTAATTGCAAACGATCCGCTTGCAGATAATACGGATTTATACGCTTTCAAAAGCCCGAATGATCCGAATTCGATCACCATTATTGCGAATTATGTTCCCTTACAAGTTCCGTACGGAGGACCGAATTACTACAGTTTCGGTGAAAATATCCGGTATGAGATCCACATTGAAAATGATGGAACTGCCGGTGATGATATCACCTACCGGTTCACGTTCTCTCAAACAAATGAAGATCCGACAACCTTCTTTGACATTCGTCTGGGAGCTGAAAATCACAAAACAACGTATCTGATGGAGCGCAGTATCAACGGTGGTCCGTTTACAACGGTGATTAACGGAGGAGTAGTACCTCCGCCGAATATCGGTCCGCGTTCCATCGAAAACAATGTGGTTGGTTTGGGAGATTCCTATCAAAACCTGATGAACGACGCAATCGAAACCACGGCGATGAATGAAAAAGTGTTCTGCGGACCCGTCGATGATCCGTTCTTTGTAGATTTGGGCGGTATTTTTGATCTGGGAGATGCACCGCGTCAAAACGGTGGAACACCTCAGGACGGATTACAATGTTTGAACGTCAGTACGATTGCCATCCAGGTTCCGGTTTCTGTTTTGCAGAAAAATGGGCAGCCGGTAAGTGCAGCGACGAATATTTTGGACGGAAATTACGTGATCGGTGTTTGGGCATCGGCAAGCCGCCAGGAAACGCGTACTTTGAATCCCTCAACCGGAGCATTTGCAGAATCCGGAAACTGGATCCAGGTTTCTCGTTTGGGAATGCCTTTGACCAATGAAGCAGTGATTCCGCTTGGACAAAAAGATGAGTGGAATTCACGAACTCCATACAATGAAAATCCGGTGATGGAAGATAACTTCTGTAATCCTGAATTGGGATTGTACATGGATGATGATTTGTTTGGTGGAGCAGTTCCGGCTTTCGCACCCTTGAGAATTCAGCGCAATACATTGCAGTCTTTCGATTTCGGAAATACACACGATGGTTTGTGGCCTTTGCGTGCTACAAATGCGGGAGCAGGTACCGCAATAGATACCAACCTTTTCGGAAACTATTTGCTTCGTCAGGGAAAACCGCGTTCGGTAGATTTATTGCCGATTTTTCACACGGGAGTTCCGAATCTGGCGCCTTATCAATTGGCAACAGGGAAAAACGGAAATCCATTGGCGACAGGAAAACCGTTCATTAATAACTTCCTGCCGACATTCGGCGATATGCTGCGTTTGAATATGGCTGTACCGGCTACTCCACGTAATTCGCCTGATTTCAGTTCTTTAGGGTTGGTTCAGGCGGCAGTGCTTGGATTGACTCAAGCTCCTTACAATACAACAGCCAACCTTGAATTTATCCCGAATATGGATGGATTCCCGAACGGTCGTCGTTTGGAGGATGATGTGACACGAATCGAGTTACAGGCAGTTGGCGGAGTGGTTTTGGCAGCGATTGGACTGTGGTATGACGATTATACGGCTGGCGGACCAAACCCGGTTACGCCGGATCTGTTGGGTGTTTTGACGTATTCGACAGGAGTGGAAGCGAATGATGTTGCTTTTTCGGGTTCATTCCCATATGTTGCCGCTCCTCATCGCGGTACGGACAATTGTTTGGGTAAAGCGTACAATTATACGCAGCCGGTAATACTTCCTCCGTCAACAACGGTTGGACTTACAGAAAACAAACTCGACACGGATCAGTACAAAATCAAAGCTTACCCGAATCCGTTTACAAATTCGGTGAATTTTGAATACACATTGAATTCGGATGCGCAGGTTGAAATTATCTTGTATACATCATCCGGTCAGTTGGTTGGAACGGTTTTACCAAGTGTGAAACAAAGTTCCGGTAAATACATGCAGGAATATACGACTGGACAGTTGTCCGGTGGGATTTATTATGCACGGATCAATATCAAAGGACCAAAAGGAAAAGCCAGTAAGCTGGTGAAAGTGATCAAATCATAAGTTAATTTAAACGAAAACGTCAGGGGCGAAAAATTTTTCGCCCCTGTTTTGTTTCAAAGCGTCTGCTATTAAGAAGTAACCTTCAGCTTCTTATAAATAAAAGATGAATATAGCATAGATATAGCATAGATATAGCATAGATATAGCATAGATATAGCATAGATATAGCAT
>NZ_JASLCN010000417.1 GCF_030151805.1 Fluviicola sp. | reverse complement strand
AAATTGTCAATCGTATTCGTTGGAGTTGCATCTACAACCAGGTTCAAATGAACAATCGAATCAAGTCCAATAGAAGTTGTAAACGACTGACAGTATGATCCTGTTGATTGAAGAGTTATATTATTCCAGGTCAGGGTTGTATTTGGACAAATGGTATCATTGATGAATGTATCGATCGGAGGAACCACATTAAACTTCCAAAGTTCATGAGAATACTCATGGGTATAAGCTGAAAAATAAACATCTCCGCCCATCACTTCCAAATCGGTAATAATGGTGTTGTAAGCTCCGCCAAATTGTGTAATTCTGTTGGTTCCGCATGTTGTTCCGTTGGTTCTCCACAATTGCTTATGACCTGCCAAATCATATTGTATGAAATAAAGGAAATCACCCACTCTTGTAAAGCTTTCAGGGCCATCAGAAGTAGGAGTCGATCTTGTATCTTTCACAATGGAAGCTGTTACACCATTCGTTTTCCAGATCACTCCTTTAACTGTAAAAAGAACGATTGAATCGAGGCTGGTGAACTTACCGATATTGTTGCTGTAACCTGACCAGGTTTGAAGCGTTGTTCTTATACCGGTTGAAGTATTATAGAGCGACAGCGTTTGCTGGCTGACAGTCGGGCTGGCTAAAATCAGCAGATTGTTATTCAAAGCAAGAGCCGGACTTGCTTCTCCCGTTCCCACCGCTACTGTTCCTGCGGCGGTTCCGTCTGTTTTCCACAACCGGTTAGAACCGGTAGCGTCATTTGCAATGAAGAAAAGTTGATTGTTACATACCTTAAACTGTCGCGGATCACTACCTTGTGACGGATTCGTGTTAATATTCTTGAGTAGCTGAGTTCCGGCATTTGTTCCGTCCGATTTCCAAAGCTCCCCGTCTGCTCCCCTGAAGTAAAGATTATTATCCAGTCGTTTTAACCTGTCATCCAGCACATAACTGCCCGTGCTTGCGGAACCTAAACTCCCGGTATAAACCTGCGTTGTTCCCGCTGTTGTTCCATCGGTTCTGTAAAGCCAGTCTGCATTCGAATATTTTGTAACGAAATACATGATTCCGTTCATTTCCGTATACGCATACGGATAGGTGTACCCGGATTGAAGATCTTTTACCGAATGTGTTCCCGCGGCTGTTCCGTCAGATACAAACAAATCATCATCTCCTGGAATTCCCTGTTTACCAAATAACGCTTTACCGTTATATGCAACCATTTCGTACTGAGGTTCCTGTCCGATCGTATTGATATTTTTAATCATGGTAGTTCCGGCAGCTGTTCCATCTGATTTAAACAAGTAGTTTTCTACATTTCCGGAATCAGCAACAAAGAATAATTCATTGCCAACTGCGGTTAATAATCTCGGTCTGCTGTGCGTGGGGCTGTTCAAGTCCTTAAACAAAGTGGTTCCTGTGGTGGTTCCGTCACAATGCCACAATTCGCGGCCGTAAGTCGCGTCACTTCCTCCGAAATAAATGGTATTATTAAAGGTTCCCATACTCGCAACTCCCTGGTAGATTTGGGGAAAATTCAGTGTTTTAAGTAAAACCGTGCCGGCAGCTGTTCCGTTGGTTTTCCAAAGTTGTGCTGAAGTACTTGATCCGTTATTGAATACAAAATAGATCTCGCCGTTATTTTTCGTTAGAAGTGTTGGCACTGTCACACCCGGAAAGGTCATGATGGATTGTGTTCCTGCGGTGGTTCCATCTGATTTGTAAAGATTCATCAGATTGCCTGCATCCCTGGCAAGAAAGATCAGTTCACCGTTATTTTCCATGATCTTACTGATAAAATTGGAGCCTGTAGCACCCGGAATCAGCTCGATCGCTAAAGTTGTCCCTGCACTGGTTCCATTTGTTTTCCAGATTTCAAATCCGTTGATATTACCTGTTGCAGGAAAGTACAACTCATTATTGAAAAGTGTGAGGCCGGTTGGACTCGATCCGGTACTTCCCGCATAAATATCTTTCAATAAAATGGTTCCTGCGCTGGTTCCGTCACTACACCATATTTCTTTACCTGTTGCATAGTTCTCTCCGAAAAACACCAGTTTGTTTCCATACTTCGTAATTTCAAGCGGAGACTCCACCGCAGAAGAGATTTGTGTTGCCCCGCCCGGAGTTCCGTCCGTTGCATAGAGTAAAAAAGGCCAGCCAATTGCAGAATAATACAATTTTCCGTTCAATACTGCGCCTTCTCCGCCACTGCACAGTGCTTGCTCCGCCACTACGGTTCCCGCTTCGGTTCCATCCGTTTTCCACAAATAATGCAAATTTGAGGAGTTCGCAGATGCTCTGAAATAAAGCTCACCATTCAGTTCTCCAACAAACGAAATATTGCTGTTATCATTCCCCGGCTTGATGTCTTTAACCATCATGGTACCTGCTTCGGTTCCATCCGATTTCCAAAGTTCATAACCGTGAGCAGCATCGTATCCGATAAAATAAAGTGTGTTGTTTACATCCTTCAAACTGGATGGCAAAAGCGTATTGAGCAAGGGTTTCGTTCCTGCAACTGTCCCGTCGGATACCCATACCATCCGGTTACTGATCCATTCGGTTTCTGCAATAAAAAATAATTTGTTGTTTGACACCGTAAAATCACTCGGATCCGAGTTTGTAAGATTAGCAGCCGTTTGATTGATGTCTTTAACGAGTGAAACCTGTCCGTATGAAACAGATTGAATGAAGCTCATCAACAGAATGAAGAAAAGCGATGATTTGGTTTTGTTTAAATTCATATTCAGGTGGTTTAAAATTGGGTAGTGATTCAAATTACCCGGATTCAAAGATATTAAAAAAGAGCTTTTGGTACAGGCTTTTGATTTTTAATTCTTTATCATCTTTCTGATGTGTTTAAGTTCCCATTGCTGGTACGAATCTATTCAACAAAAAAATCCGTCTCCCTAATCCGGATTTTACCAGGATTAAAGGAAGACGGATCCGGGCATTCTTTGAGTTACAGCGCCCTAGTAGAGTTGGTTATTTAAAATTTTGACGTAGTGGCAATTTTGGAAATTGTATCACCGTCCCACGTTACTTCAATCGTTTCATACCAGGATTCAGCAGAACAAACATATGTTCCGTCTGCTTTGATGTTTGTAATAACAAGTCCGTGTGTTGCAGGATCTCCTACTATCATTTCTCCGTTTTCAGTAACAATGTCATACGGATTAACACCAGTTTTCAGATATTTCTTAGTCGCCGCAATAATACCGCTTCCATTTTCAAACTCTTTCAAAAATGCTTTCATGCGATCGCTTATTTTAACAGTTGCTTCATCTTTCAACGACGAAACTTCTGCTGAAGCAGTAGCATCACCAAAAGATTTGATTTCAATCGTATACTTTCCTTTTGCGTCAACCAGGTACAAATCGCTTTTATCCGGGCTTTCAACTCCTAAAGCTCTAATGAAAGGACCTGCCACCAGGAAATCTACTTTTTCGATTTCTTTATCTCCTTCTTTCAAAGAAGCAAAGTACATGCTGTTTTGACCTTTTACGTCTACTATCAGGTAAATTTTTCCTTCTGGTGCAACAAGCACTTGTTGATCTTCTTCATTTACAAGAACAGTACTTGCTTTAAAATCAACAGTCATTTTTTGATCATCAAAAGTAAATTCTTCTCCTTTTTTGATCTTCACAGGTGGTGTAGATGAACAAGATCCAAGAAACAATCCAACTGCAATTGATAGAATAATTAATCTCATAATACTTTGTGTTTTGAGCACAAAAATAAGAGAACATCCAGCAGTAAATTCGCCATATTGATGTCCGATCAATATGAATTGACAAGCGTAAGGATTTTCCTAATAAGCGTTCCCGGATTTTCGGAAAATGCCGTCAGGTATTAATCAAAAAGTGTCTGATACGGTATCGAAAAAAGCACTAACGTTCCTTCTTTCGGTTTTGAACTGATGTTAAACTTGAAGGCTCCGTTTCTCTTTTTATTTAAGAGATTAATTCGTTTTTCCGTGATTTGAACAGCAAGAGATTCGTGTTCTTTTTCTCCGCGGGCAAGATCCTCTCCGGAAAATCCCTTTCCGTTATCTGCAATTCTGATCTCCACCTCTTCTCCGATCTTTTTGTACGAAATATGCAATTCTCCGGATTTATTCGATTCCTGAAACCCATGTTCGATTGCATTTTCAATAAACGGTTGAATCAGCATCGGAGGCAGCAATACATTATCGGATGATAACTCCTCGTCAATCTCAATGGTGTAATTAAATGTATCGGTAAAACGCAATTGCTGCAAACGGATATAGTCTCTTAACCAATTTAGTTCCTCTGACAAAGGAATACTATCTTTCGAGGAATGCTGCAGAATAGATCGAACCAAACGTGCAAATGAGGTCAGGAGTTTTCCGGATTCTTCCGTGTCCTTTTTCAACATATAGGTATGAATGGCATGAAGGACGTTGAAAATAAAATGCGGATTCATTTGGCTTTGCAGCAAACGCTGTTCCATTTCTATCGCTATATTTTTCGATTTCAATTTGTTGTTTCGGATCATAATGAAAGCAATGATGCTAATCAACAAAAGCAATAAAATCGAACCAAAAATCAAGTAATTGCGCTGACTGATCTGCAAATCCTTTAATTCGTTATCTTTTTTCAGCTGTTCGTTTTCCCGCTGTTTTTTTTCGGTTTCGTACTCTTCTTTCATACGGGATACCCCAAGTTGCACATCCATGTTTTGATTCTGCTCCCGAAGTTCATTTGCTTCCTCAAAGTATTCCAATGCCACATCTGTTTTTCCCATGGCTTTGTATACTTTGTAGTATTCCCACAGAAGGTTAGCCTCTTGAGTAGCATAAATCGGATTGTTTTTAACCAATCGGTGTTTTTCCTTTAATACCGAAAGCGCCTGGTCAAATTTCTTTAGCTTAGTATAAGCAAGGGCTTGATAAAGTCCAAGCTTTACCAAATTAAAAGTGTCCTTTTGGGCTTCATAGTAAGTACCGCATTCGGTTGCCAGTTCTAAAGCCTTACGCGGTCTTCCCGTTTCAATATATACATGAGCCAGATTCGCTTTACAAAAAATGATGACATTTTGTTGTTTCAGGGTTTCCTGCAAGCGCAGCGTCTCATCCAAATAAGGCTCAGCTTCGGTGAATCGTTTTTGTTCAGCCAACATTCCCCCCAGGTTCAATAATGTAATTGATTTTCCGTTAAAATCTTTGATTTCTTCCCGAACACGTATCGACCGTAAATAATACCCCTTAGCCTCGTTGTAACGTTTTAGCTGCTGCAAGACAATCGCAATTCTTCCTAATATTTTTCCTTCTTCAGATTTGAGTCCTTTTTGTTCGTTATAATGCAATATTTCGAGACATAATTGAAGTTCTTTGTCGAATTCTTTATTGTATTTATAGTAAAGGGTATAAACCCCTTTGTTCGTCATGAGTTTGGATGTCTCATTTAATTTTTCAAAGATGCTGTCAGACTTTTGCAAATTCACCTTCATCTTAGGCCAATCTTTTTCCAAACAGTAGTAATACCCATAAGCGGAATAGGCTAACCCTGTTCCCTTACTGTAGTTTAGTTTTCGCGATAATCGCTGAAGGCTGTCTGAGTAAGTTTTAAATAAATCCCTGTCTTTGAGTGCATATCTTATTCCAATATCATAGTAAAGATTGGCTTTAAGGGTATCGTCATTTTGATACCGAACCTTTCGCAACAAACTATCCAGTGGTGGTTGGGCATAAGACGAGCCTGCAAAAATGCAGAACAAGGCAACGACAACAGAACGACACACTTTTTGCAAGCAACCTGATTTTTCAAAGAAATTCATCGATTTAGATTTTTGTATTACTGGTAGCTTGTTTTAAAATGAGCTAAAACCTCTTCCTTCTTTCTGGTCGAAACAGGAATTTCGATTCCATGCGGCAAGATCAGAAAACCACCGTTTCTTTTGTCAAATTGAGTGACATGACGCATGTTTACCAAATAACTTTGGTGTGTTCGTATGAATCGGTTACTGTTGATGATGCTTTCAAAATGAGCCAGTGTTTTGGAAACCATGATTTCTTTCCGGTCAACAAAAAAGAAATGTGTGTAGGCTCCGTCTGCAAGACAATAAGTAATATCATCTACATCCACAATGTGTAGCGTATCGGCAGTGTTCAGCACAATTCGCTTCGATTCGGCGTTCTTGAATTGCAAACGAAACACTTCCAGCTGATCCATAATTCTCTCGTTCTGAATCCGCTTATGTGCTTTCAATATCGCATTGGTTAATTCCAACGGATCAAAAGGTTTCAGCAAATAATCCAGGGCCGATACCTCGAATGCCTTTAAAGCAAAATTGTTATAAGCCGTAATAAAAATCGTTGGTATGTAGCGCGGAGCAATGCTTTGAAGAATATCAAACCCGCTTTTATCATGCAGTTGGATATCCAATAACAGTAAATCCGGATTAAAGGCTTCTATTTCTTTCAGAGCACCCGGAACGCTGTCCGCTTCGCGTACATCAAGGTCTCTGATATCAATCCGTGACAATACCATTCGGCAATTTTCCCGGGCCATTTTTTCGTCGTCTATAATCAAGATTTTCATTGCTGGAGGTTACAATAGAGTAGGCAAAAATACAAAAATCCGCACGTCGACTGATGTGCGGATTTTTAAAAATGTGTTTTTTAACTATAATCTTATTGCTTCACAACACGTTGCACACTTTGTCCCTGTGAGTTTTTGAAATCAAACAAATAAACTCCGCGATCAAAATGCTCTAAAGAAACCGTTTCCTGGTTCTGAATCCGGTCTTTCAAAACCACTTTCCCCTGCAGATCGTAAACCGTTAGTTCCGCATCTGATCCGGAGAAATGGATGTGAACCTGGTTGCTGGTTGGATTCGGGTAAACTTCAAACAAGTTTTGCTTGTAATCTGCCAATCCCGCCGTAGAAATCGAACCGTTGTTGAAGTAAATGGCTTCCGTTACTGCAAAGTATTCTCCTACGGATTTATTCGGGCAGAATACGCTCAATTGCAACCAATAAACACCGTTTCCATTATTCAGAACATAAGAGGTTGTGTCGAAGTTAGATCCGTTCGAATCTACGATATTCCAGATGACGTTGACAGTATTTCCGTTTG
>NZ_JASLCN010000335.1 GCF_030151805.1 Fluviicola sp. | reverse complement strand
AACAAATTGGACAGGTAGGTGTAATCGTAATTGAGTTTTTCACTGATGTAATCGGAATAGTTCATTTTGGGAGCATCGTCCAGGTAATGAACCATTTCAATGACTACACTTTTGATCTGTTCAATCAGAATATTCGTCCGGTCTTCCAAAAGTTCCAGTCCGCACCCCGATAAATTCATGCGCAGTTTTTCACGGGTTTCCTCCGAAATGTTTTCCCGGATTTCCACCATTCCCAAATCCACTTTTGCAGGATGCAAACCCAGATTCGCCAACTTCTCCTTCACGACCATCTTACATCTATGGCTCACCATGTATTTGATATACAACTTCACAATACTAAATTTTAATAAAAAAACTTCTACCTATTTAGCTATCGTTAAGTTCCCGGAGGGAAAACATCAGGAATTCAGTTTCATTCAGTCACAGTGTTTAATCAATCTTGGTAACTTGTAAGTTATGACATATTATCTACCGATCAAAACTCAAAATACCTGTTTTATGATTTGTTAGGACTTTGTCTCTTCAAAAAAAGGTCCTGACAAGTGTTGGTTTATGATGCTATGTCTTGCCCGAAAATTCAGGTGATTTTTGAAATTCTAAAATCATTCTTTTCTGCCCGAAAACAGTTGTACTAAAAGTGCTATCAAAGCAACGAGCAGAATCAAATGAAATAAACCTCCTGTGTGATATCCGAAATATCCGATAGCCCATCCGATAATTATCAGGATGGCTATTGTGCTCAATATTGTTCTCATGATCGTTCTTATTAAGGGTAAATACTTCGTGGTATCAAAAAGGAGTAATGATGTATTACTCCTTTTCAACCACTTCTCCGGATGATTTATCCGGAACTATTGTTTATTTGTATTACTTGACATTGTCTTTGCCAAGGTCTTTGAAAGCTTTTCCGAGTTCATTCATGTCATTTTTAAACTCTCTTTTGAACTCTTCCCAGTTTTCCCGGCTGTTGCTTTTGTATTCTTTGATACGTGCTTCCAGCTCATCATTCTGTTCCTGAAGTGCTTCGATGCGTTTGTTTCGTTCTTCAATCGCTGCTGCTTTCGCCTTTACCTTTTCCTTTTTCAATTGCTCGATTTGTAACTTATTGTTTTCAATATCGGCTTGTATGGATTGGCGGAAGTCTTCTACTTCTTTTTCATACGCTTGTTGCGCCTCGTTTAAATCTTCTTTTGCGTCCCTGACTTCTTCAGCCGCTTTGTCGACCTTTTCTGATTTTGTTTCAGTACAACTTGCAAGAACAATGATCAGCAATGACAAAGCTAAACGGACAATTCTACTTCTTCTTTTCATGACTATCCAGATTAAAAAAGTGAATTCGTTTTCACTTATTACAAATATGCAACGGTACTTTTTCTAAAGTTTTACACGATTCGAACGAATTCTTACATATTTTACAGAATTGCCGGCTGAAAAACAGAAAACAAAAAAACGCCCTTCCACCAACCGGCAGAAGAGCGCTTTTCTCTGGACAGAACCTAACAGTTACTATTAGTTATTTAATAGTAGCTGGTTATGCCGCTGATCCAGATTGTCAGAATCAAACTTCACATTTGTTGATGATGTCAATCACTTCATCACGCGTTTTGTTCAATTTGGCTCCAATTTTGTCCAATAACTGATTTTCTTTTCCGGGCTCGAATTTCAAATCAGAATCTGTTAATTGCCGGTACTGTTCTTTCAACTGTGTAGACTGTTTTCCCCAGTTACCCGTAATTTCAAAATTTCCTGCATACTTTCCCATATTCGCATTGGGATTCGTATTTTTTTCTGTCGTTGCCATAACCTTTACTTTAATGAATAATAACCTGTTACTTCTTACAAAGGTCTTTCATCGGCAATGAAAAATTCTTACATTCAAATGAGCTTTTTTTACATATTTTTTGTTTCAAAGTCAGTTTTATACAAATCTCACATTGAGTAAAACCGCAATAGCAGGCATAAAAAACTCTGCTATCGCGGGAAGCGATGCAGAGTCTATCGTATCAAGAGAATAAAACCGGAATTATTCGGGTTTATTTATCAAACTGTCCTTTTACATAGTCGAGGTATTCTTCCATGGAAGGAAGATTCGGAACATTGCATTTCTGAAGGTATGGAAACAATTCAACGACCATGGATTTCATCACGTCGAAATCATTGGCTTCTTTCGCCTGCTGGTAAGTGTTCATGAAATAATCGTTGATTTTATTGAGGTATTCCTCTTTATCAGCCTGGTTTTTCGGATCGTCCAGGAATTGCTTGCTCAGTGGAGTTTTGTAATCGTGAACCGCAGATTTGAAGACAGCCAGTTCAACTGCATCATTCAAATCCAGATCCGGTTTTTTCTGGTAATATTCCGCAGCATATTTTGCTAATGAATCGTGTTGGTTTTCACTCAAAACTTTCACATATGCTTTCAGGTCTGAAGGCTTCTTTTTGGATTTCAGGTATTGTTTTCGTGCAAGGGAAACAGGATTTGATTCCGGGTTTACAATTTCCTGTCCTTTTGCCAGCAATTGTTTTGCCTGCATTCCGCCAACTACTTTTCCTGCCAGGTTTCCGGATGCGTCAAAGTAAAGCAAGGTAGGATAAGCTCCGATTCCATATTTCGACATGACTTCCGGACCATCGTTTTTCTCACCGTCCAATTTCAACGAGATAAAATTCGCATTGTAAAAAGCACTTACTTCCGGATCTACGAAAGCTGTTGCAGCCATTTGCTTACAAGGTCCGCACCAGGTTGCGTAAACATCTACAAACAGCGGTTTCTTCGCTTGTTTTGCCTTTGCCAAAGCTTCATTCAGGGTTCCGTGTTCGAAGGTAATTTGCCCGAATGAAAAAGCGCTTAAAAAAGCTATCAAGGCAAGAATTGTCAATTTCATCTTTCAGTTTTTTGTTGAAGTTACGAAAAGGGCAAGGATCATACCAAAAATCGGGGAAACAAAGGATCGGGAAGCATTGGAATGCTAAACGGAACGAAATGACCGGTTCTATCCCAATAAGTGAAGTTCCAGATCCACCAAACGCGGTAGCAGCACTTCATCTTCCAACACAGCGTGAACAGCCAGATCTTTTTCGAAATGTTCCAGTTGCGTCATGAAAATACGGAATGCAAAAGGGGTTTTCTGCCGTTGAATGTGCTCGTCAATTTTCCGTCGTACTTCATTCAGATCTTCTTCCAGGTTGGAATGGTTTTCAAAGAATTGTTTCAGGGTAAAATTCCCGAAACGCGTTCTGTCGATCTCTTTCCCCGTATTCTGAAACTCCAGTAAAGACTGAATATATGGAAACAAGAACACTTCTTCGTACTGAATATGCGCTACCAGTTTCTTTTGATACGAAATGAAAAATCCGCAAAGCATCAGCAGCACATTGTCCGAATTGGTTTGTTTGCTGTACAAATTATAGATCGACTGCTCTATTTCAGGAAGCTTGGTATTGAGATAAACGCCATGCGCCTTTTTCAAGGTATTCAGCAAATCCTGAATAGATACTTTTTGAAGCACTTCTTCCGGAAATTCGGTAAGTCCTTCCTGAACCATACTCAACAATGTCTGCAAAGAGTCTTCCGAAATCGTATAAACCGGCTGATTATCCGAACGCTCTTTTAAAAGACGCTCCGACAAACTGGATTCTACTTTATTTTTCTGCTCTTCCATCATACTCACGGTTTTTTGTAATTCAGTCAATCACGGTTAAAACAAAAATACGAAGATGAATTCAGCTCACAATACCCTAAAAAGGGTAAAGAACACGCGATTGGAAAAATTAACTTTTCCGCACGGGTTGAGAAGACAATTCCGCATCCTGGTTTCTGAATTTCAGAATCAACAGCCCCGTAATCAACGCCCCGGTCAAAGCCATCAATAAACCAACAAAGTTCGGAGAGGTAAAATCGTAACCCATTACGAGCGGAATTCCCCCAAGAAAAGCTCCCAATGCATTCCCGATATTGAAACTTGCCTGAAGAGCTGCCGAAGCAATCATTTCGGCACCCGTTGCAGCCTGAATCATCAACATCTGAATCGGGGCA
>NZ_JASLCN010000323.1 GCF_030151805.1 Fluviicola sp. | reverse complement strand
GGAAGATTTCTTCGGGAAACAAGTGAACTTAACGGTTTCCGGACAGCTGGAAGGAGAATTGGCAGCATTGGCTCTGGGACAGATTTATACATTTGGACCAACATTCCGCGCAGAGAACTCAAACACTTCACGCCATTTGGCTGAATTCTGGATGATTGAACCGGAAGTGGCATTCAACAAACTTCCTGACAACATGGATTTGGCGGAAAGCATGCTGAAATACATTTGCCAGTATGTGATGGATCATTGTGCAGATGATTTGAAATTCTTGAATGATCGTGATGCGCAGGAGCAACAATCCAAACCGCAGAATGAACGCAACGAATTGGGATTGATCGAACGTTTGCAGTTTGTCATTCAAAACGATTTCAAACGAATCACTTATACGGACGCGATTGAAGTCTTGATGAACTCGAACCATTACAAAAAGAAGAAATTCAAATACGATGTAAGCTGGGGAACTGATTTGCAATCGGAGCACGAACGTTATTTGGTGGAGAAAGAATTCAAACGCCCGGTGATCATTACGGACTATCCTGCATCATTCAAAGCCTTCTACATGCGTGCAAACGACGGTTGCGAACCAGGAAAAGAAACCGTTGCTGCAATGGATATTTTGTTCCCTGGAATCGGTGAAATGGTCGGAGGTTCCGAGCGTGAAGAGCGTTTGGAAGTTTTGAAGAAGAAATGTGCCGATTTCGGAATCCACGAAGAAGAATTGTGGTGGTACTTAGATACGCGCCGTTTTGGTTCGGTTCCACATTCCGGTTTCGGCCTTGGTTTCGAGCGCATGGTGATGTTCGTAACAGGGGTGTCCAATATCCGCGACGTCATTCCATTCCCAAGAACACCGCAAAACGCAGAATTCTAAGTAAAGTTCAAAAGATTCAAAGAGCTAAAATGTAGTGATAATATAAAATAGTTTTAATTGAACTATTGAGCCTTTTTTCCTATCTTCAATAGAAATCACTGGAGCAATGGAAGGAGTAAAACGGTTTGAAGACCTTTTAATTTGGACCAAAAGTCGTGAGTTTTCAAAAGAAATTCATGCGATTTTCAGGCATAAGAAAGAATTTGAAGAAAGGGCATTGAGTAATCAGATTATTCGTTCTAGTAGTAGCATTATGGACAACATTGCCGAAGGATTTGAACGGGGAGGGAATAAGGAATTTTTGCAGTATCTTTGGATTTCAAAAGCAAGTGCAGGAGAAAGCAGATCTCAATTGTATCGGGCTTTAGATTTTGGAATAATTCAGGAACCTGAATTTTTGGAATTAAAATCCAAAGCAGAGATGTTGTCGGTTGGAATCTATAGTTTGATTATGCAAATCAAAAAATCAGAATTCAAAGGACAAAAATTTAGTTGAAAGAATTATTTTGTTTGAACATTTGAACATTTGAACATTTGAACATTTGAACATTTGAACATTTGAACATTTGAACATTCATTTTTTACATTACTAGAATAAAACCATAGATGGCACTAAGGCAACAGCTTACGCAAAAACTGGAACAAAGACTTTCCCCTCAGCAAATTCAATTGATGAAGTTGTTGCAAGTTCCTACTATGGAATTGGATCAGCGAATCAAACAGGAATTGGAGGAAAATCCGGCTTTGGACGAAGGTGCGGAAGAAGTTGACGAATACGACAATGATCCGGAAGATGATTACAAGGATGATGAAAACGAGTTTGATACCGATTTCGACATCAGCGATTATTTCGACGATGATACACCCGACTATAAAACGCAGGTAAATAATAAAAGCAAAGACGACGAAGAACGCGGTGTTCCGCTTTCCGTTGATTCGTCATTCCAGGATAAACTGACCGAACAGCTTCATTTGCTGGATTTAGACGACACACAGTTTCAGATAGCCGATACGATTATCGGAAACCTGGATGAGTCGGGATATCTGAATCGCGAATTGGATGCAATTGTAGATGATCTGGCCTTCTCTTCCAACATCATGGTGACGGAAGCAGAAGTAGAACACGTGCTTAAAATCGTTCAGGAATTGGATCCGGCCGGAATCGGTGCACGCGATTTGAGAGAATGTTTGTTGCTTCAGATTGAACGCATCCAGGAAGGAAATATTACCTTGTTTACGGCTAAAAAGATCCTCGAAGATCATTTCGAAGAGTTTACCAAGAAACATTACGATAAGATCCAGAAAAAACTGGAAATCGAAGACGAAGATCTGAAAGAAGCCATTGATGCCATTATCCGCCTGAATCCTAAACCGGGAGGGTCTTTGAAAGATAACTCGAAAAGTGTTCAGCAGGTCATTCCCGATTTTATGATTGCGGAATTTGACGGGAAACTCGAATTGTCCATTAACGGAAGAAACACTCCGGATCTGAAAGTTTCGAAAGAATACGAGCAATTGCTCAGAAGTTATGCGGAAGGTGCAAAAACGTCGAAAGCGGATAAAGACGCATTGACCTTTGTGAAAACAAAACTCGAAGGCGCAAAATGGTTCATAGATGCGATTCGTCAGCGGCAGCAGACATTGTACACAACGATGCATGCCATTATGATGTATCAGTATGAATTCTTCCTGACAGGAGATGAAACAAACATGAAGCCGATGATTCTGAAAGATATTGCAGAAATCGTTGGGCTGGATATTTCAACGGTATCGCGTGTTGCAAATTCCAAGTATGTTCAAACAGCTTACGGTGTTTACTCCCTGAAGTACTTTTTCTCGGAATCCCTTTCTACGGACACAGGAGAAGAAGTTTCTACCCGGGAAGTGAAGAAGATTCTGACCGATGCCATTGAATCTGAAAACAAAAAGAAACCTCTAACAGATGAGCATTTGGCGAAATTGCTGAATGATAAAGGATACAATATTGCGAGAAGAACAATTGCCAAATACCGTGAACAGCTCAATATTCCAGTGGCGCGTTTACGTAAAGAATTGTAAATGAGAGTTGTTTCTAAAATTCTTTCGTGGATTTTCCTTCCATTGCTTGCTCCGGTTTATGCTGTGGCACTAGCGATGTACGTTGAAAACTGGGAGAATTTATATTCGTTATATCAGGATAACAACTTGTACGCTTTAGACGACAAAGCAAAGGAAGTGCTGCTTTATTTGTTTTCGGCATTCTCAGTTTTGGCTCCGGCGCTGACAGTACTTTTCCTGCAAACAAGAGGATCGGTAAGCTCAGTTATGATGGAAAAACGTTCAGAAAGAATCATTCCTTCCATTATGACCAACCTGTTCGGAGTTTGTTTATTACTTATTTTACTTTATAAAGTTCCTCTTGCTTTGCAAGGTTCCAGGTTCTTGTTCGGATTGGCGGGTGGATCTTTGCTCGCTGTTGCGGCCTGCACCATTCTGACTTTTCGTTGGAAAGTATCGCTCCATGCTGCCGGAATGGGAATTTTATGCGGCTTTTTGTACATGTATTATGGTAAAATGCTTGTTTTTCCCATGTGGATTTTAGTAACCGCATTTATCGCAAGCGGCGTTGTCATGTCGGCAAGAATGTATCTGAAATTACATACGCTAAGCCAGTTATTAATTGGCTATTTAATTGGTTTTGTTGGAATTGTAGCAGGAGTTCTCTTTTTCTTTTATTGTTATTAGGATTTAAATAATCTGGGGTTAAAAGGTTAAGATAGTAACTCAAAAGTTAACTTTTTTGTTAAATTTGTTCAACTTTTAGACAACCTTTCCAAACTTTTGTTGTCTAGCTAACACAGAACTAAAACGAAGCCAAATTGAAAAATGTATTAATCCTGGCAGGATTCCTTATTTCCACAACAATTTCCTTCTCTCAGGATATTGACTCAAGGATCCTAAAGAACAAAGGCAAAGAAGCCGAAAAAGTATACGAATACAATAAGAATGCCTACAATTATCTATTGTTTGAATTAGATCATTCTTATGAAATCGTTTCCCGAAACACGCTTACCAAAGAGCAGCGAAAACTGATCAGAACAGATATTCGTTTAGCAGATTCTGACAAAAGTAATCTGGGTACAAGTGGGTTCAATTTTTATGATCTTGGTATTAAATTGTCGAAAACAGAAAGACAATATGTTCAGGTAGATAAAGACCGTGTATTGGTTTTCTTCGCCATTCCTGAAGTTACAAAGGCTTTTACCACAAGCCCCCTAAACACGAAATAGACCTGATATTATTATGAAGAATTTTCTTGCAGTGCTAATAGCTCTATTAGCTCACGTTGCCTTTTCGCAGCAAACAACTATTCAGATGTCCGGAGCAAGTAATAACCAGACATTCAATACCTGTAACGGATTTATTATCGATTCCGGTGGACAGGGAGGACCAGGTTACAGCAACAATGAAACAGTTATTGTGACTATTTGTCCCGACACTCCGGGAGATATCATTTCGGTGGTATTTAACTTGTTTCAGTTGAGTACAACAGATGATAATCCTGCACCAAACATCACCAATGTAGATTACATGGATGTTTATGATGGGAATTCCACTGCAGCTCCAACTTTGGGAACGTATTCCGGAACTCAGCTGCAAGGTGTTATCATCATGGCAACGGCATTGAATACAACTGGTTGTATTACCTTGAGATTCAGATCAAATACTGCGGGAACAGGAATGTTTACTGCGAGCGCAACGTGTACAACGCCTTGTGCTACCCCAACAGCAGCCGGAATTATCGTAGGTGGAGAAACTGCAGACAGTACACGGGTATGTGTCGGAGATGTGGTTGACTTTTCCGGAATTGCATCGTCAGCTGCTCCCGGATTCACATTAGCGAACTATAAATGGGATTTCATGGACGGAAGCACTGCGATTGGTTCAAATGCTTCACATGCGTTTAATGCTCCGGGACAATACCTGGTGCAATTGTTTGTAACGGACAACAACGGTTGTGGAAATACCAACTTAATAGATTTACAGGTTTTCGTTGCCACAATTCCTACATTTATCGGCTTTCCGGCAGATACTACACTGTGTTTGGGCGAAAGTGTCACATTTACCGCAGATCCGGATTTCTATGAAGTAACGTGGAACGGTTTCCCGGGTTCACAAACCATTGATGACGGATGTTTACCGGATACTTTGCTGGGAGTTTCACAGGATGTACAAATCATGCAGACAGGATTTGCGGCCGGATCAACGATTACACAATTGAGCGATATTCAAAGTTTGTGCCTGGGATTGGAGCATTCCTTCATGGGCGATTTGGTGATTATTGTAGAATGCCCGAATGGTCAAAACCAGATTTTGCATCAGCAAGGTGGTGGAGGTACTCAGATCGGTGAGCCGAATCCTTTGGACAATGTGGATTGTAGCGATCCGACAACTCAGGGAATTCCATATACCTATTGTTTTACACCGACAGCAACAGAAACCTGGGTTGATTGGTCGAATAACAACGGTTTCGGGGGAACGCTTCCTGCCGGAAATTACGAACCGATTCAACCGTTTACCAACCTGGTTGGTTGTCCTTTAAACGGAAT
>NZ_JASLCN010000308.1 GCF_030151805.1 Fluviicola sp. | reverse complement strand
ATTCCCCACCCCCCGTATTCTGCAATCGGCGAATATTCGCGCAAATAAACTTGATCAATATCTTCCCATTTGTACTGTCGAAACTTCAATTGAATCGGGTAAAACCTTACAAAAACCCCTTCCTCAGAGATTTTGGTTTCCAGGCGCAAAACGAAAAACAACATGGAAATGGCCAACACAATAAAAAAGCTGATCAACAAACCGATATTTTCCCACTGACTGTCTCCGAAAGGCTTTCCATACATTGCCTGGGTCACAATAAAGAATCCCATGATTCCTTTGGTTCCTGCTAAAATGAACCACAACCACCATTGTCTGAATTTTTGAGTTTCTGAAAATCGAATTTTGTTCGGCATGCCCCTATTTAATTTCGTTAGTAAATCGTCCGACCTTTTACAACCCCTGGTTGATGCTAAAACCAAAGTTCACTGAAACTATTTGCCAAACGCGATCAGGGAACAACAAAACGTGCTCTGTTCAATCTCTGTAAGAAAAACTGATTGGTAGTGCGAATAGTATCAAGTACGTCATAAAACAGTGTTACCCAAATATAATTTATTTTCTGAGACTTTTCTAAAACTTCTTTTTTACTTTCATGGATTCGGTATGTTCCCCCAGGTTTCCTGTCCATTGGAGATTTGTTACTCTGACAGATTGATTACAAAAAGAAACGATCAAATAGTCTGAATTTGCTTCCACATAAACTGATTTAGGTTCATTAGGAAGTGATTTAACCCCATAAGCACCGAATCTCATTTTAAATGCCATTTGATTTGTTTCAGATGAAGGATTGATCACCTCTGTCAAAAAATAGACTCCCGTTGTTGGAATAACATTGAAAGCCAATTCAATATCATGTGGTGTTAAATATTGATTCTGGTCAGTTGTATCAGAAAATTTTATCCGGTAAACCGCATTCGGAAAACTCCCACTTGGTCCTGAAAAAACACTATCTAATTGATAATTATAAAAATCCAATGGACACGGAGCCAAATGATCCTCATAAGGCGTCAATTTTTGTTTCGTTTTCGCTTCTTTTTTGCACGCAATTGTAATCGTAAGAAGTATCAGAATGCTGAATAACCTGGTCATCTTTGGTCGTATTTTTTAGGCTTTGTCCTGAAGCTTAGGTGATTTTTTTAAGTCACGCAGATTCAGATTACATAGACTCCGACCATTCGGAATCCGTGGTATGCAACCAACGCTGATCGCATGTCGCCAATAGCTATAGCGATGGCACAAGCTTAGGCGTAAGCGTTCTGCGGAGAAACTGATTACATCACCTCTATTTTAGGACACTCCAATTTTTAAAAAGTCAAAAGTAACTTTTTACAACTTATCCAGCAACAGCAAATAAGGTTCCAGCATGTGATTCATGAACTTTTCCTGCGGATCTTGCGGAAACTTACGGTAATAATCCACATCCGGGTAAAGGATAATATAGTTTCCACAACGGGTAAATGCCGATGAGTGAGACAATTGAGGCGGCTCGAAGCCTTTCAGGTTTTTCGTCATTAATTTCCCTAATTTTCTTCCGAGGTATTTCTCAAAACGCTTTTGGGACTTCTTCGTCGGGCGATCCATTTTATTGTACATATGTCTGACAACCAATCGTGGAATCAGAGGTAGTTTCTTGATCGCTTTTTTAGCATCCTGGAAAGGATTTATCGCATTGAAATCCCGGACCGTCTGAATCGAAAACGGAGATTCCGGAACCCAATCCAATGCGTTCACCGTATTGTACGCCCAGCCCTGCTGCGTCATTTTTTCATAGTAATAAGCGAAGTATAAATTTCCCGGTTTCGGTGCGGCACTGCAATAGGTTTTGAACTGCACGTCGGAAGGAATAATCCCATTTTCCTTCATGATCAACAAATGCGCTGTAAGCAAATAAGCCAAAGCTCCGCCCTGGCTGTGTCCGGTGATGTAAAACTCTTTCTTCCCCTGGTCGATCTGCGCAAAAAGCACCGAATCCATGTCTTTCCACAAGCAGCCCAAAGCCGTTGTCCATCCCACATGAACCAAAGCTTTCGGATCTTTCGACAGTTCGTAATAAAACGTGTCTTTCTCACTGATTTTGATCCAGCCTTTCGCCGGAATCATTCCTGCGTAAAAATTTGCTCCCCAGCTCGTAAAAGTTCCGGTTGTTCCGCGAAGCGACAACACTCCTACTCCTTTCTGATCTTCCCAATAATCCCATTTATTATCGAAACCCAAGGTTTTGGAACGGTATTTCAATGCAAATCGTTGAGGAGCCGGCATGGAATCCCAATGCGTGGAATCTATAAATCGGAAATTGACTTTCAACAGCTCAATTGCTTCATGCTTATCGTATCCCGGTTTCATCTGAGACCAGGAGCATGTAAGCGAAAAAAGAAAAATAAACAGCAGCAGATTTTTCATAATGCTAAATCATATGAGTTAAATAATCAATGATGGTCAGAAGCCGGTTCTTATTTTGATTCATCAAACGTGCAGTATATTCAATGGAATGAATGCTTCCGCCACCGCTGTAGTGTTCCTGCATCAATTTTCCGATCAAAGCCTGTTCCGTTGCCATTAATTTTCTCCAGTCTTTTTGCCAGGAAAGCAGCAGCTCAACATCCTCTTTCTTCATTTTTGCCTGAAGCATGGAAAAGTACTTATCTACCAGTTTTTCGTATTCCGAAGCACAAAAAAGATTCGCCTTATTCATTCCCAACGTGGTCGGTTCCTTATCCGATTGCCGGCGCAAGATATTTTCTACAACAAAAGTATCTTGTACGAAAAGCCTTTGAACGGAATCCGCAAAATCCGACATGCCTTCTTCCCTGGGCATTTTGCGAATCATTTGATGCGCTTCTTTCTTCAGTTCCAACCACCAGTCAGCTTTCAATGATTCCATTTCAGAATCGGAAACCTGGGCATTCAGTCTGACCGAAAAGAAAAACAAAAGGATAACCAAGGGAGAAAGCTTCATTTTTTTCTTTTAAAAATAATCATATTAATAAGCTTTCCCCTGGAATTTAAATGATTTTCTAATTCTCAATTTGTTTTTTTAAAACTTCTTGGTGTTATTCCAACAACATCAATAAAGTATGGATATAGTATCGACAAAGCATAAATATAGCATAGATATAGCGATGATTGTACTTAATTCTAACATTAGAAAGAGCTATTTCACACCACTATTGCCTGGTCATTATTGCCTTCTTGATAATCCTCTTAATTCGGCTCCCGATTTCTATCAGGTCAGCATTCGTAATTCGTAATTCGTAATTATTCATTCATG
>NZ_JASLCN010000143.1 GCF_030151805.1 Fluviicola sp. | reverse complement strand
CGTATGATTCGGACTCAATTCATTCGAGATTTCTGATCCGTCGCCGAAATTCCAGATGTATTGAGTAGCTCCCGTAGAAGTATTGATCAAATGGGATTCAGGAGCAATCACCGAAACAACTCCCGGGCTTGGCGTAAAATTCGCAACCGGATTCGGATATACACAAATGAAATCAGGATAAGTAACTGTCCAGACACATCCCAAAGCGGTTGTAGAAGTAACCGTTACGTCATAACATCCCTGATTCTGATATAAATTAGACACCGTATCATTCAAACTGGAAACTGTATTTCCGTCACCAAATGTCCATTGTGTATTCACACTTGCCGTTCCTGTAGACTGATTGAACAACAAAGCCGTCTGAGGCTCGCAACCAGTCTCTGAATTGGTTGTAATCTGGAAATTAACCGGTTCTTCGATTGCCACCACCACCTGGTCGGTATTGACGCATCCTGCCGCAGAAGTTCCGGTAACCGTATAAGTCAACGTACCGGCAGGAGAAAAAGCAACATGATCAATTACTCCGTTATCCCAATCGTATGAATCCGCACCGGAACCTGCCAAAACGGTTGAAGTTCCTTCACAAATGATTTGATCTGGTCCTGCACTCACAGCCGGAAGCGGATTAACAACTAAGCGCACGGTATCTAATCCGAAACAATTCGTTGCATCGTAACCGTGCATCACGATATCGTAAGTTCCTACAGCCGGAGTATATGCTTGTCCGTCGGTAATACCATGAGACCAATCGTAATTATTCGCGCCTGTTCCGGTGAATGTAACCTGGGTATTTTCACAAACTGTTACATCAGGTCCTGCAGAAACAACCGGAGCCGGTAAAAAGGTGACCATCAAAGAATCTTTGTTCTTACAACCGTTTGCATCCGTCCCTGTTACGATGTATTTTCCGTCAACTGTCGGAATGAATGGCGTTGCGTTCACAGCTCCGTTATTCCAGGTATAAGAAACCGCTCCCGAACCACTTACCGTCAAAGGAGTGTAAGGACAAAGTTGCTGATCAACTCCCGCTTCAACAGCCGGTAATCCATAAACAGTAATATTTCGAACCCGCGTGTGCGTGCATCCGTCTGCATTGGTTGCAACCAACGTGATCGCGTATGTTCCTGCAGTTTGATAAACATGAGAAGGAGTTGCCCCGGCTTCCAACGGTGTTCCGTCACCGAAATCCCAGGAATAAGTCATATTCTGGTTAATCAAATCCGTAGAAGTATTTGTCATCGTAGTTGAAGTCAAAACACAGGTATTTGTTACTGTGAAATCTGCCGTAGGAATTGACTTCACCGTGACCTGTTTGATGATCGTATCACGACAACCGGTGGTTTCATATGAAATCAGACGCACATTGTAAACTCCCGGAGTGGTATACGTATGATTCGGGTTTGTTTGGGTCGAAGTTGTTCCGTCACCGAAATTCCATACATTGGCAACGATCACATTGTTATTTACCGTTGAAGTGCTCGTAAACTGAACATTCAACTGGCCGCAGTTTTGCGTATGCGTATATTCCGGAACAACAACTGTTGGTTCTACATCCACATCTACTGTTACCGAACAAGATCCGGTATTTGTAATTGTTGTTAATTGACACGAATACGTTGTTCCTGTTGTTGGGTTGGGAACCGAAATAGTTGGTGTTGTTGCACCGGTATTCCACAAATAACTGCTGAATCCGGTTGGAGCCGTTAATGTTGCATTGTTGGTTCCCTGACAATACTGTACTGTTAATCTCAAAGGCTGACAGCTCATGGTTACATACGCATATCCGAAATGACCGGAAAGACTACAATCACGCGTTGTAAATTCCACCTGGATTGTTTGTCCGATAAAACCTGATAAATCCAATGCTGCTGTAGACCATGGCAACCAAACAACCCCACCACAAGTCTGGAAATTCTGACCGGGTTGTCCTGCATACACATCATAAACACCACACGGACCACCAATCTGGTTTCCTGCCTGGTCCAACACTTTCAAGGTCAATTTGGGTTGCTCATTAGGAGCATGTCCCGCATCTTCCAAAACAGCTGCGTATTTGTAAATCAATAATGCATTATCGGTTGTGACCGTCATCGAATAACGAAGTGCTTCACCTTCCGCATTGGTAACATTGTTTCCAAGACGTGCCACGACAAAAGCTCCCGTAGGCAAATAAGGTAACCCGCCACACGTATAAGGATCCGTTCCCGGAGTACTGATCAAAGTATGTCTTCCTGATACAACACCAGGAGTTGCGAATGGATTGGTATAATCGCCGGTAAATGCATTCCAATTGTTAAACCCTCCCTGAGCAAAATTGGCATTCGGGCAAGCGGGCTGAACCTGAGAATATACGATACTTCCGGCAATAGTCATTAAGCTGATTAAAATCAGGTTAATGTAGTTCTTCTTCACAATCATTTAAAATCATTAATTGATACATCAAAGTTACGGAAGAATGAAGTGATGGTTGCCTTAAAGTGAAAATGATTCTGTTAAAAATAACAGGTATTGAAGGAATCTTAAAGATATTTACATCTAACGTATCAATACTTTAATTTTAACACAACAGAGGGGAGAATGGAGAATTGACAATTGAAAAGATTTTAAGGAGATTTCCTCCTTTTTCACTTTTACTTTTTCAATTATCACTTTTCAATTAGAGATAGCTGTGCTTTTGTTTCAGATAATTCAGTGTTTCTGCTTCCGGAGATCCTTCTTCGGGTACGTAATTATACTCCCATTCGGCCATTGGAGGCAAACTCATTAAAATAGATTCTGTTCTTCCGCCCGAATACAATCCGAACTTGGTCCCTCTGTCGAAAGCCAGGTTAAATTCGGTGTAACGTCCACGGCGGTAGTGCATCCATTGCTTTTCAGCTTCGGTAAATGGTTTGTTTCTTCCGAAAGCTGCCTGTTCTTCATACAAAAACGGGAAACTTTCTCCCAAATCCAGGCAGAAACGGAACAATTGCTCTTTATTCAACTGAAAATGATTGTTCAAATGATCGAAGAAGATTCCTCCTATTCCCCTGGTTTCTTTCCGATGCGGCAAATAAAAATACTCGTCTGCCCATTCTTTGAATTTCAGATAGAACGACTCATCGTATTTATTGCAAACGGTTTTTAGTTTCCGGTGAAACAAAATGGCATGTTCATGGATGACATAATGCGGTGTCAGATCAATTCCTCCGCCAAACCAGTGAATTCCGTTATCCAGTTCGAAATAGCGTACATTCATATGAATGATCGGCACATGCGGATTATTGGGATGCAAAACGATGGAAACTCCGGTAGCATAAAAATGATTCCCGTCCAGTTTCAATTGAGCTTTCATTTCGTCCGAAACAGGGCCATGCACTTCTGAAAATGCTACTCCGCCTTTTTCGATCAACGCTCCGTGCCGGATTGTACGCGTTTTTCCGCCCCCCCCTTCAGCACGTTCCCAGGAATCTTCGGAGAATTTTGCTTTTCCGTCAATGCGCTCCAATTCATTGCAAATAAACAATTGCAATGCTCTGAATTCTTGTCCGATCGTTTCCTTATTCATAGAATACACCCACACGAATTAATTCATAATCCTCATGTTTCAGAATAAAACAAGATTGATTTTCGTACCCGCCACCAGCAACAGCTACTTTCGGATCGAAAGCATTCACGACTTCACTCGGAACTTCTTCTTTCATCAACAAGGTTCTTGTAAAATAGTAAACGACGTCAAATCCATGTGCTCCGGCTTTATTCATATCTGCACGATATTTTTTGCGGTACAATCTCAGCAAAGTCTGTGTATCCGGTAAAGAGTAATTCAAATCACTGGAAGAAGCCCAGGTGATTTTGTATTTCGTTTTGTAATATCCTGCTATGTCGTCAAAACCTCCCCATTCTTTCACTCCCATCACGGTGACATCTGCATTTTGCAGTTTCCCAACCGATTTGTGCAGCGAATTGATGAAACTCAAAACAGTTCCTTTATCTCTCGTAGGAAGAACAACCACTGATTCCCCGCTTTTTCTGATGAACGTAGAATAATCAGACAATTTGGCTTCGATCAGCTTCATATTTCCATTCTTTTTGGAAAGTTCGATGAATCTTTTTCTGTAAGCGTCAAATAACTCCTGGTCTTTTGCAATTCCGGGATTAATTAAAATGATCTGAGCAGTTTTGTATTTCTCAATTGTGTATTTCGCCAGAATTTCCTGCTGCGTCATATCGGAAGTAACCGAAGCATAGATGTACGGATTGTTCTTCAACAACGAACTGTTGCAAGCCGAAGGACAAACCATTCGAATCTTTTGTTTTCCGCACCA
>NZ_JASLCN010000140.1 GCF_030151805.1 Fluviicola sp. | reverse complement strand
TTGTCGGATTCGGGTAAACGCTAAACGATACAGGTGATTTCCCGGCTTCATCCACACTTAAATCCTCCGGAATCGGGTTGAAATTAATTCCACACGGTCCCTGGTTACTCAAAAACGCACTTCGAACGGCACTTGCTTTTATAAACAAATCCTTTACCGGTTGTATCAAAGCAACTGTTTGAGCAGTTTGTCTTTTGAACACATACGCGTAATCCAATTCAATAAATTCACCACTGGCCAAGGACGTCTTACCAAAAGAATACCCTCCGCGACGATCTCCCGTCGGATTTGATGAAGAACCGGTTCCCGTCGGTTCAACTTCAGACCAGCTAAAACCCGGATTCACTCCCCCTGTTCCAAAGTAATACATGTCTTCGGAACCCGAATACATAAACTTTGTCGGGATTGTCGTAACACCTGGAGCACCCGGATACCCACTTCCGCCATAATACATCGTTTCTCCGAAGCGGAAATATCCGTTCAGCATGTTGTACCACTGTATTCCTGTTGTCGGATCAGATATCTGGACAGGTGCATTTATTCCACTGAATGCCGTTGCTGCGTACAAACCTCCATATTCGTTGTCCACGATTCCATCATTGAAACCGTAACCGTTCACAGATTGTCCCGGCAGAATTCCAATTCCATTATCAAGCCCATCGTTCGCTTGTTTCACCCCTTTTAAAATCATAAGTCCCTGTGCAGCAAGTGTGTCTTTAAAACCGAGACGCCCTGAGTAATCTTCATCAAAGAGATCCCCATTGTAATTATACACCAATCCCAAATCCACATTCGTTCCAACATAGTCATCGGTGAAATTTCCTAAATCGCCATCAAAACGACCTCCGAAGAACAAAGAATCCATTACTGCTCCACGGGAATATACCAAAACTTTGCGCATCAATACATTGTCAAATGTTTCCGTTGAATCACACGCCTGTGTATATACATAACTGTGAAACTCCAATGCTTTGTTCATATTTCCGTTGTTCCTGTAATGCGTAATACTAAAAACACAGTCATTCCCATAAATACTCGGATATCCACCTAAAAGCGGTTCATAAATTCCGTTTGAATTGATATCTGCAAACGGAGCCAGATCCGACGCCTGACCCAAAGCCGTATTTCCATGTGCCGGCCAGTTTCTGATTTCCCAAACCGGAACATAGTTGGAAGAGCCGAATTGTACGGAATCAATATGATCCTGAATCATCTGCAAACTGACATGATACGGACGATTGTATTTTGCTTCCAATAGTTCATTATACGAAGCACTCGCTGTATACGGGCCGGGAAGTTCATCGTATTGTTCTATGTAACTGGATCCTGCATTTGAAACGGTATCTCCGGAATGAGTAAACCCTACAAAATGTTCATTTAAATTATAACAAGCAGGAACTCCTTTGTAATAAGAACCGGATGTAGTATACGGAGTTGTAAGCACTTTCGTCCCCAACCCGACAGTTGCATCAAAGTATTGTCCCGCTTTAAAATCGGTTGCATACTCATCATACTTTAAAGCAGGCAAAGTCGAATACATTTCACAATAAGCTATTCTTCCCGGATTCTGGTTTCCGTTCAAATCTAAAGAAACTCCTTTCGCGCTCGGATCCGATCCTACCAGCAACCAATTGTTTGGAGTCTTGAAGAGATGATAGATCAATACCTTTGTCTTCAAAGAATCCAGGATCTGGAAAGTTTGGTTTGTCACGAAAAAGATTCCCTTGTCGGAAGCTATGTAGCGATAATACAAGTGATACCGGTTGTTTCGATATTCAATCTGGCTGACAGTAGAATTAGCCGGTCCGGAAAAAGAACCACTATTGATCATCGTTCCGGCTGCGTTGTAATGTTCGATATTCATTCCGTTACTAATGCCAATAGTTGTTGGGTTGATCAAAAAGGAGCTCACGGAACGATTCGTAGAAATTCCGGTGTTTTGAGTCGCATATACATTTGCAGCAGTTCTGGTAAATATGATTGCAGAACTCACTCCGCCACTCCAAACAATTTTCTCCGTTCCGTTTACTACAAATAAGTTTCCGCTTTTAAACCCTAAGAAGGTATTCCCAAAACTGGTTGAGGACGTAATGGAAGCACTTACCACTTCTTCCGCCAAAGCATTGAAACTTCCCGTATTCAATGCAACCCGAACTAAAGATCCCGTACTTTTCACCGCATAGGTAACCAAATCATTTCCGATCAGTTTCGGCTCAAAATAAGACGGTTTGTAATCAGTAGTACTCGTCAGGGCGCTGATCAAAGCTCCGGTATTTTTGTTGACCTTTAACCAGATTAATTTCATAGAAGTCGATGCCCCGGCTCCAAAAACATAATAACGTTCTGCTCCCTGTTCGATAATATTCAGTAACATATTTTGCTGAGGGTTTACCGGAAAATCGACAGGGTAATTGTAAGAATCAAATGTCTCCACATCTCCCAGGGAAGAGATTCGTTGATTGATCAAATGAACCTGGTTCTGTCCGATGCCACTTATACTTGTCAGATTGACTTTGTTTTGTGCATCGTAATAACTGTAATTCGTGAAGGTGGCATTTCCACTGTTGGCAGTGGCGTGTAGAAAAGTTCTGCTAAATTGAGAAAAAGCAGAACTGCTAATCAATAAGATTAAAAAAGTAAATAGATTTTTCATAGTGTACTTGTATTAGGTGTTAAACACTCTATCCGTTAAAACGAACAACACCTAAAACTAGCGAAAGGTTGAGTAGTTATTTCCCTCCTTTCCTGAAACGCATCAACCGTTGATTCTCCTGTCGATTTAAAATATTTAACTAAAAACAAGTCTGTTTTCCAACCGATTCAGAGCTATCCGCCATGTTTTGCCAGGTAATCAAACATGTAATGATCACCTTCTGTTAACTCCAGTCCGCGTCTGCTCATCATAGCATTGGCAGCTTCTTTGGCTTTTTTAAGTTCGAACAATTCCGTTCCGTTCACAGCTCCCCAGGAAAAGGAAGGAATGAATTTCTTTGGGAATTCACCACCGAATACGTTGCAGGAAACACCAACAACTGTTGCTGTATTGAACATCGTGTTGATCGCACATTTACTGTGATCTCCCATGCAAACACCCATAAATTGCAAACCGGTTTCCACTTCTCTTCCTTCTTCGTAAGACCAGGAACGAATCATTGAATAATTATTCTTCAGATTGGAAGTATTGGAATCCGCGCCAAAATTACACCACTCACCTACAACCGAATTTCCGAGAAAACCATCGTGTCCTTTGTTGGAATAGGCCTGGAAAACGCAATTTGAAACCTCACCGCCCACTTTACAGTAAGGACCAATGGTTGTTGCTCCGTAGATCTTCGCCCCCATTTTCACAACAGCATGTTCACCTAACGAAAACGGTCCGCGGATCATGGAACCTTCCATAATTTCGGCTTCTTTATCAATGTAAATTGGTCCGGAAGTGGTATTCAGAAATGAGCCTTCAACGGAAGCTCCGGCTTCGATAAAAATCAATGAAGGATCACCGATAATGGTATTTGAAGCGGAAATATGCTGTGATTCTCTTCCTCCGGTGAGTAAAAAATAATCTGCTACCAGCACCTCGTCATTTAATTGGAAGATATCCCAGCGTTGTGTTAACTCCAGCGGGTGCTGCTCAGACCATTTAATTCGTTCGGAAGCAGTTCCTCTCCTGGCAATCCAGGTATTTTCAGATACTAAAACCTGGTTTTCTTCCAAATGCAAAATCGCAGCTGCAATGGCTTCGTTCGGAATAATTGCCGCGTTGACTTCTATTTCTAAATCTCCGGATATTCTTGGAAATTTCTTCGAGATATACTTTTCTGTTTGAAACGACACCACCGCTTCCGGAATCCACTTTTCCCATCGTTCCTTATTTGTCAAAATCCCTACCCGCAAGTCACCGATAGGTCTTGTAAGTGTCAATGGCGCAAAACGCAAGTGTAATTCGTTATCGTGAAGAATGATGTTCATCGTAATCCTAATTTGTTAAGTGAAGATACGGAAATCTGAATTAAGAATTACGAATTCCCATTGTCAAATTGTGATTTATTAGAACAAATCAGTCAGTCTCGGATCGTTGTAGTCGGAGATAAAGAACAAGACGTTCGGGTATTTCTCAAATTCTTCCGGAGTGTGCGTTGTAGTCACTATTATTACCGGCATTCCGGCATTCAATGCAGCTTCAGCGCCTTTCGGAACATCTTCAAACACGATACACGCTTCCGGAGCAACTCCCAATTGCTTTGCTGCTTTTAAAAACACTTCCGGATTGGGTTTACTTTCCGTCACATCATCCGAACTCACAATGGTTTTAAAATAATGGCGGATCAATAAATTGTCAATTACAAAACCAATATTGAAAGGAAGTGCCGCCGACCCGATTGCCATTGAAATACCTTCTCGGTATGCTTTTTCAAGTATATTTTCCAATCCGGGAATCAATTGCAGCTCCGGACGATACAATTCCTGATACAGCTCTTCTTTCTTTTTGGAGATTTCCTTTACCTGTTCTTCAGTAAAAGCCCCTTTTCCAAAAACGCGTTCCAGCAATTCATTGTTCTTCCCAAATAGTTGCTGTTTTACCTCGTTGCGGGTTAAGCCAGCTTTCAGATCGTCATTCAAAATCCGGTTCCATACTTCCAGGTGGAATCCCATATCATCGATCATTGTACCATTCAGGTCAAACAAAAAGGCTTTTGGTTTCTTATTCATAGATTCAGAAACGTTTTATACGCTCAGATATTATGCCACAACAACTGATTTACCCGGTTTCGAAATCAACCAAAGTCCGATAAATGTTAGCAATCCATTCAGAATCAAGAGCTCATTCCCGAAAACATACCCCCCCAGATACGTTCCATTTTCCTGCAAAACTCCGCCAGTCATTACCTGCGAGTACTTACTGATGAAGAAACAAATTGCAGGAATCAACACACAAACAACAGGAACGAGGTTTTCTTTTAAAATGCGTTTGGTAAAAATCCCCAATGTAAACAAACCAAGCAAAGGTCCGTAGGTATAGCCGGCCAATTTCAAAATCAAACCGATCAAATCTGTTCCGGGAGTTGAATCCACATACCAGTTTGTGAAGAGAATAATCAACAGGAACAGGAGCGAAAATCCAATATGAACAATCAATTTATAGCGTTTCTTCTGCTTTTCTTCCCGTCGGTTGAAATTCAGGAAGTCAATACAGAATCCGGTTGTAAGCGCTGTCAACGCACTATCAGCCGAAGCATAAGACGAAGCTGTAATTCCGAGCAGGAAGAAAATACCGGCTATGGAGCCGAAGTTATTCAGAGCCAAAGTCGGGAACGTGTGATCGGTATTTGCAGGAACTTCCAAACCGGTCGACTGAATGTATACATACAAGGCTCCACCCAACAACAAAAACAAGAAGTTCGTAATCACGAGAATTGTTGTGAATGAATACATGTTTTTCTTCGCGTCTCCGATGGATTTACACGTGAGGTTTTTCTGCATTAAATCCTGGTCCAAGCCGGTCATTGCAATTGCCAGGAACATTCCTCCGAAGAATTGCTTGTAGAAATAAAGCGGCGAATTCGGATCGTCGAAAAAGAAAATGCGCGACATGGAATACCCGTTTTTCGTAGAAGATGAGGTGATTTTATCGTACAATCCGGAGAAATCAACTCCCAGGGTTTGAGCAATGATAATCGTACAAATGATTACGGATGAAACAAGGAAAATGGTTTGAAACGCATCCGTATAGACAATTGTCCGCACTCCTCCCTTGAAGGTATAAACCCAAATCAGTACAATGGTTGTTACCGTCGTCACCCAATATGGCACCCCCAAATCTTCAAACAGGAACATCTGCAATACTTCCGTGGCTAAATAAAGTCGGGTTGCCGACCCCAATGTTCTGGAAAGAATGAAAAATGCAGCTCCGGTTTTGTAACTGACGATTCCAAAACGCTTGTTCAGAAACTCGTAGATCGAAGTTACATTCAGGCGGTAATAGAGCGGCATCAGAATCTGGGCGATGACGACATATCCCAAAACATATCCCAAAACGATCTGGAAATACGCCATTCCTTCTGAAAACACTTTTCCGGGAACGGAGATGAACGTAACACCTGAAAGAGATGTTCCGATCATTCCGAATGCCACCAGATACCAGGGGCTTTGTCTGTTTCCCATGAAAAAGGAATCGGTGTCCGCCTTTCTGGAAGTGAGGTATGCAATGACGATCAGTAAACCGAAATATCCGATAAGGACAGTGGCAACGAGCCAGGGAGCTAAAGTGTTGTTCATGAATGAAAAATTCGAAGGAACGAAGTTAATGAATTCCGCAAGTTTTCGAATTCGGATTGGGAATTAATCCCAAAATTCAAATTGGCCAATTTGCCAGTCTTAGATTCAATTGATAAATGCAACTACGGTAGTTGTTAAGTTAAATCAAGGGAAAGAGAATTAAT
>NZ_JASLCN010000212.1 GCF_030151805.1 Fluviicola sp. | reverse complement strand
CATGACTCTAATTTTCTTTCACTATCCCGTAATTGGGGGTGCAATATTAGGAATAATTTTTCAATTTACGATGAAATGCCTAACTTTTTTTTATTTGAAGCTGTTTTTCTCTTCTCAATTCCTTTTTTTCTAATTTCGATCATCGAAACAACAACTTCTTTACAAAGATACCGAGAAAGATGATATCAACGAATAAGAAAATAATCGGACGAAAGGATTTGGTTTCCTTTCCGGGTTTTGACCTGAAAGACGTACCCGTGAAAATTGACTCCGGAGCCTATTCCAGTTCCATGCATTGTGAATCGATTGAAGTGATTGAATTTGGTGAAAAAGAACAGCTTCGCGTGGTTTTCCTGGATCCGGCTATCTCCGGCTATACTGGAAAAGAAGTCGTGTTCAATGACTTTAAAACCAAGATCGTGAAGAGTTCGAACGGAATCGCGCAGGAACGTTTTTTTGTTAAAGGAACGATCCGCTTGTTCGGAGAAACGTATGAAACCGTATTTTCGTTGACGGAACGAACTGGCTTACGAAATCCCATTCTTTTAGGTCGCCGTTTATTGAATAAACGCTTCCTGATTGATACTTCCAAGACGAACTGTTCCTATAAATACGAAAATAACTAATTGATACCGAAGGAAAGGGATGAGCCTTTCAATAAATAAAGAATGAAAATTGCCATTTTATCGCGCAATCCGCAATTGTATTCGACGCGGCGCCTGGTTGAAGCTGCAGAAAAACATGGTCACGAAGCACATGTGGTCGATCATTTGCGTTGTAACATCGAAATAGAACAAAAAGGGCCTTCCTTGTTTTACGGATCTGAATACCTGGAAGGATTCGATGCCGTGATTCCGAGAGTTGGGGCATCCGTTACCTTTTACGGAACAGCGGTTGTTCGCCAGTTTGAAATGATGAACGTATTCTCCGTAAACAGTTCCAGGGGAATTGTACATTCCAGGGATAAGCTGCGTTGTTTGCAGGTCTTGTCCAAAGAAGGAATCGGTCTGCCAAAAACGGTTTTTACCAATTATTCCAGAAACGTAGAGCACGTGGTGGAATCTGCAGGTGGTGCGCCCGTAGTCTTGAAATTGTTGGAAGGAACACAAGGTTTGGGAGTTGTTTTGGCGGAAAACCAAAATGCGGCTCAATCCGTATTGGAAGCCTTTAACGGGTTGAAAGCGCGGGTAATCGTGCAGGAATTCATCAAAGAAGCAAAAGGAGCAGATATTCGCGCCTTTGTAGTAGATGGCGAAGTAGTTGGAGCAATGAAACGCCAGGGAAAAGAAGGCGAATTCCGTTCGAACCTGCATCGTGGCGGTACGGCAACCATTATGGAATTGACCGAAGAAGAAAAACGAACGGCCATCAAAGCAGCAGAAGCAGTAGGACTAGGGGTTGCAGGAGTTGATTTGCTTCAATCTTCCCGCGGACCTTTGGTTCTGGAAGTGAATTCTTCACCGGGACTGGAAGGAATTGAGCGCGCTACCGGAGTGGACATTGCCGGAAAAATTATTTCTTTTATTGAAAAGAGTGTAAACAGATAAGCATGGCCCGATTCTACATACTTGGAAAAGAAATTCTGCCCGGACAAAGTGTCGAATTGAGCATGGACGTTGCAAAACTGCATACGCATACGCCTGTTCAGGTTCCTGTATTTGTGGAAAGATCGCTGAAAGACGGTCCGATCGTGTTGTTGATGGCAGGGATGCACGGCGACGAGATCAACGGAATGGAAATCATTCGCCGGGTGATCCGCAAAAAGTGGAACAAACCCATTGCAGGAACCATTATCTGTCTGCCGGTATTCAATATTTTCGGATATCTCAACTTAAAACGCGAATTACCGGACGGAAGAGATCTGAACCGGAGTTTTCCGGGATCTAAAAACGGTTCGCTGGCAAGTCAGTTTGCCTACCAGTTCATGAGCCAGATTGCTCCGAACGTAGACATCGTCATTGATTTTCACACCGGATCGGCACAACGGTCCAATATTGCCCAGGTTCGCTGTTTATTATCCGATCCGATCAGTATGGAATTGGCGCGCGTGTTTAATCCGCCGTTCATTGTTCATTCGGGATACATTTCGAAATCGGTCCGAGAAGCCCTGAACAAAATGGGGAAGAAGATTCTCCTATTTGAAGGTGGAAAAACCAATTCGATTGATGAAACCATTGTGGAAGAAGGATTGCTGGGAATTCAGCGCATTCTGAATCATTTCCACATGAAAAATTTCAAGCTGGAACCAACAGAAAGCGAGCCGGTGATCATCAAATCTTCCCGATGGCTCAGAGCACCGCAGTCGGGAGTGTTTCATTCAGTGGTTAAAAACGGACAATACGTTGAACAAGGTGATTTACTTGGCTTCGTCAGTGATCCCTACGGTTCAACCGAGCGAAAAATCAAATCAAATACAAAAGGATTTATTATCTGTACCAATGAAGCGCCTTTGGTCAATAAAGGAGATGCGATCTTCCACATCGGAACGGCATTGAGTCCGGATAAACAAGCGTAAATAAAGGAATGAGAACGAAAAACATCCACGGATATGCAGCAATCGGTGTTTTCAATGCAAAAACAGAACACAACATCGGAACACTTTGGAGATCTGCTTACGTTTTAGGGGCATCCTACATCTTTACAGTCGGAAAACGCTACAAGAAACAATCATCGGATGTAACGAGAACCTGGGCGCGAATCCCATACTTTCATTACGATACATTGGAAGATTTGTGTGAGAACATTCCGTATGATTGTCACCTGATTGCCATCGAATTGACAGATGATGCAGAGTTTTTGCACGATTTTGAGCATCCCAAACGCGCCATTTACTTGCTTGGTTCCGAAGATCAGGGCTTACCCGAATCCGTTCTCGCAAAATGCCGGAAAGTCATCAAACTCCCGGGAAATTCTTCCTTAAACGTCGCTGTTACAGGAAGTATCGTGTTGCACGACCGTGCTGCGAAATTGAACCTGGAACTTCCTCCGCATCATAATGAATAGGGCTTATTTCCCCGGAATTTAGATAGGACTTGTATCAATCGGTCATACCGTAAAAAGATTACGAGCTTGCGAGGTAAATTTGTGACAATCAAAAAAGAAATCAATTTTAATTTGCATTCCTGAGAAATAGTACACACTTTTGTGTATTGTGAAATTTATTCATTCTTAAAATGAAACAGACTGCTACAAAAATGAAAACTTCCGGTTAAACTGTAACAAGAAACGAAAGAAGTATTATACTATTCGCATCACGAAAGAATCCACTAAGTGCCGCATTCTGGAAAAGTAAACGGCTCTTCACTGAATCACATTCAGCGAAAATGAAATTTATAAGTAAACAAGCGGGATTCCTGTAACATTCCGTTTACAAATGTTTCAACAGATTACAGGCTGTTGAAATGCAACTATTGCATGGCTTGTTTCTGCCGGAAAACATGCATGTAGAAACACCATACCGGTACTTAAAAAACAAAAATACACCTTATGAAAAAAATCACTCATTTGCTGATCCTATCAGCCCTGTTTATGGCAAATCACTCGTTTGCACAAGAAAACTCCATCTCCGAAAACGGGAACGTCGGAATCGGAACCACCACGCCCAATGCGCGCTTGCAGGTTGCAGGTTCTGCCCGTTTTGATTCAACCGTAGTTGCCAATGACTCCGTCTCAATGACCCGGAACGTGACCATTGGCGGGGATTTAAAAGTAGGCGGAAATGTCTATTTTCCCAATATCCCTGCATTGAGCGGAATTCACAACGAATCCATTCTGTTTTCGAATGCTGAAGGTACAGTTACTAAAGCTTCTGCAATGACATTAAAAGATTTAATGTACACGAGTATTTGTGACTTGGCAGGTGGAATCACTCAAAGTCCTTCCTGGGCAAACGGACCGAATAAAATTTTTGTAGAATGCCCGGGCGTCTTCGTTGGAATTGGTACAAGTAATCCGACCAGAAATTTAGATGTCGTAGGGAATACCAAAGTATCCGGGCATTTATGGTCGCATGGTTCCCTGTCAATTGGTTCGGATTTCAATCCTTTTTCAAAGCTGAGTATTGTAAACACCAACGCAACTGCTGTCATTCAGGGAAGTGCAGTTGGAAATACGAAACCGTATCAGCGTTTGCTGTTCTTTGAATACAATAATGCCGATACCAAAATTTTGGAGGTTGTAAATACGGGAACGGGCAGAACACCATTTTCATTAAAGGCGGATGGAGCAATGGATATTGACAACGGAACCGGAAGAATTTTCCATTTGGGAACCGACGGAATGTTGGAGCTTACCAATGGAACCACTCAGACCTTTAAGGTTGAAACGACCGGATTGATCAGAGGACGACGTATGAAACTGGACCTGAATACCTGGGCGGATTATGTATTTGATGAAAACTACCAATTGATGCCTTTGAGCGAAGTGGAAGCTTTTGTGAAAAAAGAAAAACACCTGCCTAATATTCCATCTGAGCAAGAGTTGAAAGCCGAAGGTGCTGACGTGATGGAGTTGAACAAAATGTTGATGGAAAAAGTAGAAGAATTGACCTTGTATTTGATTCAACAGAACAAAAACACGGAAGACCTGAAAAAAGAATTGGAAGCCTTGAAAGAAAAGTTGACAGTATTGGAAAATCAGCAATAATCAATTCACCGATTGTAAAAAGAAAACGATGAAAATTTCTTTATCACTAGTATTTCTGCTGTTTTGGTTTTTAGCCGGAGCACAGGAAATGATTAATGGTGGATTTGAAACTGCGGTTAATTCTGTAACACCCTATCCAGGATATGATTATGCCGTTGAATTTGCTCCGCCTTGGAAATCCATTTATGGTACTGCTGATGTCTGCCATCCAAATGCCCCAACTAACTTAGGTGGAATTACGCATCAAGGACAAGGTATGTCGCGTTTAGGACATCTTAGTGAGTATATGCAAGGTAAAACATTAAATCTTATTGCCGGAACAACCTATGAAATCTCCTTTTGGGCGCAAATCAGGTTCCCATCCCCTGTACATATCCGGAATTTAGGAATGATGATCGGTACAACGGATTACAGTAATAATTTTGATCCTGTTACCAACTTTGATCCGCAGTTGCTTGTTTCTGTGGGTACAAATTGGACTACCGGATCATACTGTTTCACGGCTCAGACATCAGGAGTTCATTTTGTAGTATTGGGAGGTAAATGTGATCCTATTCCGGATGATGATGCAAACTATTTTATATGGAACATAGATGATGTGAGCGTAACAGAAGTGTCGGATAATTCAGGCGTACCAATTGCAGAAATCGCGACTACACAAACCGAATTCTGCAAGGATAACATTGTATTGGATGGTAGTGCATCTTCCAATGAAACAGGGTATCACTGGGTAATAGAACAAAGACTACCAGACGGGAAGTATATGTGTCTTTATACTCAAAATGATCAAAATGGACAAGCCGGAGTATTTAATGTGAATAATGCATTTGCTTCTATCGGGCACACACCGGGATATGGTGGTTGTTACAGAGCCTACCTATACGTGAACAATCAATGTGAGGTTCGTGACCGTCTGGATTTTTGTATCGTGAATCCGAATGTATTCTTCATCACAGACGGCAATCCCGTTTGTGAGAACATTCCAAGAGATTTACAGGTAACGGGTGATAACGGATGGACGTATACCTGGAGTACCGGACAAACAGGAGTTGGGTTGAAAACCG
>NZ_JASLCN010000154.1 GCF_030151805.1 Fluviicola sp. | reverse complement strand
TACTATTGCTGCAAGTAAGAAAGAATCTTCTATTAAAAAAGAAGAAATTTCGGACGCAAAAAAAGATCAACAAAAAGCACTAGAAGATATTTCAACATATATAGCAAAACAAAATAATCATGATCTTCTAAAAGAATTTAATTCTTTGACATCTTCCATTAAGTCAATTTCTGATTCTCTGTCACTGCCATTAAATCCTAGTCAAATAAATATTTTAAACAGTAATTATGCAAAACTCAATAATTCTGTAAGCGAACTGGTTATTAAAATCGCAGATCAGCCTGTGAACACAAAAAAAATAACGAACTAAATACTGTCTATAAATTAGTTTTTCGAAACAGCAAAAGTCCTTTAGGAATAATACCGATAATACCGCCCTATTGCCCACAAAGGAAAAACATTTCGATAGGCTGTATAGGTGATCGCACAATTCCCGTTAAAGATCCCCGAAACTCCTTCCTGAGGAAAATCACCGGTCGATTCCTGGCGGGAAAGAATAAATTCAATTCCTTTTTCAATGGCAGCTTTGTTCGGGTGTTTTGCTTTCATTAAAGCAAGAAGCGCCCATGCAGTATTGATGATTTGTCCGTCTTCGTGCTCAATGTATCGGTGCTCAACGCACGATTTAAAGGATTCTCCCCAGCTGCCGTCAGCACGCTGTTTACTCAATAAAAAATCACATCCTTTTTGAATCTCCGGTGAAGGCGTACCGTTTTCATAATTTTGATGACCGGCAGTTAATAAACCTTCGATACCGAACCAGGTTCCATAGGTATAACAAACAGCCCAACAGCCGTACCAGGAACCATCGGGATCCTGTTTTGATTGTAAAAACTTCCCTCCGCGATCAATTGCTCTTTGGATATCGTCTTTCCGATAATCATACTGTTTTGTGAATTCCTTTAATCCCTGCAGGGAAGCCGAAGAACATTCCGTATAGGTTGCTTCTGTCATGATATTTTCAAATAACAGCGCCGGGTTTAATACTTCAATCCATTTCGGAGCTCTTTGCTTTTCGTAAGAAGCCCAGCCTCCGTCTTCATTTTGCATGGATAACACCCAATCAACTGCCGGCTTTAAACGTTCCACATCAATGTGATTTTGTTTCCTGATGTGTTCCTTACGGTTATATAAAAGAGCCGTTTTCATTCCCTCCGACGTGCAATCCGTGATTGCCCATCCGTGATCTCTTGTTGAGAAAGGCCAGCAGCCAAGTGTGATATCTCCCCAGAATTTGTCGTAATCTTTCGCATTACGCTCAATTTGGGTGGTGTCCATGAAACTGTAAATTTTCTCTGCCATTTCCGGAAAACGGACTTCCATGTCTGCTTCGATCAAAGCCTGACCCACAAATGCAGTATCCCACAATTGGGAACCATTGTAACCGGCCATTTTAAGACCGTCTTCGGCAAGCCACAGATAATCTTTCCACCGTTTCACGTGGCCTTTAAATTGTTCGGAATCTTTTCCGTGGTTGTGCCACGCACAAATCGAGTTGATCGCCTGGTTTACAGGGCCAATATCGATATACCGCGTGTAGGTATCTTCAAAATCAATGTAGTCTTCCACATATTTGAGTGCTTTTTTCCGAAACCGTTTGGAGTGAATCCGCTCGTATCCATTGGTGATTTTACACAAGCGCAGGTACCATTTGTGAACCGGATGGTAAACATCTGCTTCGCAAGCTTCACGACGCGCTTTTTTCCAATGAATGGAATCGTAGTCTGTTGTATAGAGTTCTTTCCGTAATTCTTTTACTAAGGGTGTTAATTCGGCTTTCACTTTTTTGCCGAAGCAATAAGACATCGGCAGAAAAATCATCCGGTTATGACACCAATATTTTCCGGGATGAAAAGGTACCCATTTCGGAAATTTCCACATTTCCGGTAAAAGAGCATCGTTTCCTTTCCACTCATAGGCGTTCAGGACGGATAAGTAGAACTTACCCCACTGCGGAATTTTAATGGCGCCACCATGGCTTAAAATCCAATCCTGAGCTCGCTTCATGGCCGGATTGGAAAGATCTTCTCCCAAAATCCGCAAGGTCACATATTGCATGACTGTTCCGAACATGGTTGAATGCCCCTCGATATGAATTCCCCAACCACCGTCTTCGTTTTGGTGATTCCATACATGGCGCTTCATTAAAACCTGCATTGGTTTTTCGAAAGGCGTCTCCGTAATGTAGGATGCGATGACTAATCCGGGGATCAGAAAAAGCGGACCTCCGTAGTCACCTGCCCAATTTCCATCAGGTTCTTGCAGCGTTTCATAAAACGAGAATCCATTCAATAAGCCGATATGTGCTCTTTCCTTGAGTGAAAGCGTATCGTCTGACGGTACGATGGCGGGTTTGCCAACTTGTTGATTGCGCAAATGACGCAATACCCGGTCGGCGGAATTCGGATTGATTTTCTTGTCAAAAAGAAATGCACGGTCAAATGCTTCCAAAAAAGCCTTTCCTTCGGGTTTATCCCAATCAGATTCAGATTGAATGATTCCTTTTAAATCATCGGGAATTTGAAATTCCCAGAATTGTTGTCCGTTCTTTGAAGAAAACTTCCACGTATTCCAAAAATAAGCCGGATCTTTTTGATCGAAATTCATGGTGTATCAAGTTGTTCTGCGAAGCATAATTTCACCCAATTCAATCATTTTTCGTTTATCTTCTTCAGAAAGACCGGAAGACATAATTGCTTCTACCGATTTGTTATGCAATTCTTCCATTTTATCCAGTGCAATTTTACCTACACCGATTTCTTTAAAAACAGCCTGGAATCCACTGATTTTTGCTTCCTCGTCTTTTTCATCAAACAGCTCCGTTATACGTGCTTTTTGATCGGCGTTCGCATGTTGCATCGCGTTGATTAACAAGTAGGTCTTTTTATTCAGTAAGATATCTCCTCCGATTCGTTTTCCAAAGGTATCATCGCCGAATGTATCGAGGTAGTCATCCATAATCTGGAATGCCAATCCGGTATAAAGTCCGAAATCGTACAGGTTTTTCTGATCTTCAACGGAAGCATGACCTAAAATAGCGCCAATCTCACAAGCACACCCAAACAGAACGGATGTTTTCAGGCGGATCATGTTCATGTATTCTTCTACAGTTACCACTTCCTGGGTTTCGAATTCCATGTCATATTGCTGTCCTTCCATCACTTCCTGAGCCATTTTCAGGAAACTTTTTAATAGAACGGTAGCTTTTTCTTCATTTCCTTTGATCAATAAACCAACGGAATGCGGCAACATGGCATCTCCTGTTACAATGGCTTTATCTACTCCGTATTTTTCATGAACAGTAATGGTTCCTCTGCGCAGCAAGGCCTTATCCATGATATCGTCATGGACCAATGTGAAATTATGGAAAACTTCTATTGCAATTGCAGCAGACATCGCATCTTTCGTACTTACACCAAATCCCTGAGCAGCCATTAACACCATAATCGGACGCAAACGCTTTCCTTCCAATGTCATGATATGATACGTGGAATCAGATAAATTGCCGGGAAAACCTTCCAATGCATCTGTTTCCAGGTATTGAATAATCGCTTGTCTTTGGATTTCTAAATCCTGTTTTAGTGTTGCTGTTGTTGTCATAATTTAAAATCTATAGAAAATTTCTAATTCTTCGTCTTTTAATAATTGCTGTGTTTCTTCCCAGTTTTGCGTAAACCCGATCATGAATCCACCACCTCCGGCTCCACAAATTTTTAAGTAATAATTCTTTGTTTCCAAGCCTTGCTGAACAATGGATTGGTATTTTTCCGGGATCAGGTAATGCATTTCGTCTAATTGAAAACGCACTAATTTATCCAGGGTCCGGTAGAAATTTTCGGTATCTCCTTTCAGGAAATCAGTAATTCCTGCATTTGCATACTTGATTAATTTCGTTTCCAGCTTTTTCTGAAAGTCCTCCTTTTCGTAGGCATTGTGAAACTTTTTAATCAAGTTCTCGGAATTCCGCGCCATTCCGGTATTCAATAAAAACAAAACGTTCTTTCCGGTTTCATCGTAAGCCGGAATATCCACCTTTACAATTTCTTTGTTGGCTTTCAGCAATAACGGTTCGTTGATGATAATACTTAACGGATCAATTCCCGAGCTCTTTCCGTGAAAATGTCCTTCCAAAGTGCCCAAACAGCTTTTCAAGCTTTGAATGCGATCCATGGTTAAGTGTTTCAATTCATCTTTGAAATCGCCGGCTTTTTCCAGGTAACGTAAGAATATTGCGGCAACCAATGCACCGGAGCTTCCCAGGCCAAAACCTTGTGGAATATCACTTCTAAAAAACAATCCTTTGTCTAATTCCTGAGACAACTCATTCACATTCAATTTGAATGTCTCATCTGTGTGGTTTTCTAAAATATGCTTGAAGAATTCCCGAATACCTTTGTTGGAGAGTACTGCAATAGCACTTTCTTCTCCATTTTTAGGATAACACAATTCTCCGGAAAATTTACTGAATGGAATTGTCAGAGCCATACCGTTATGTAAGACACTGTATTCTCCAAACACCAAAATTTTTGAATTAACGCTCTCCATTTTTTAAGGATTCATTTTTGTTGGTCCGGAACCTTCTTCATCGAAAATGACTTTTTTATAGGTGTCGCGCAAACCATTTTTGATAAACTCTTCTACCTGCACTTCATATGCTTTCGGGTAAAGGACGTGCACATTCGGACCTGCATCCAATGTAAAACAAACAGGAACGTTACTTTCCTTACGGAATTCCATCAATTTTTCAATGGCTGTAATTGTACCCGGTTTCACCAATAAATAATAATCCATGGACGTCATCATCATGGCATGTAATGTCAATGCTTCTGATTCACACAACTGAATAAATGCATCCATATCTCCGGCTTTCAGAATGTCAACCAATTCAGCTGTACGCTCATTTGCCTGTTTGAAGCGATTTTCTGCATAGGGATGATTATTCATTAATGAATGCCCCACAGAACTGGATACTTTTTTGGGTTCATCTTCGACGATCAGGATGGCATCTTTCATGTTTTGGAACACCGGATGCACCTCCGTGATGTCAATTGCATATTGATTGGAAGCGTTTTGAATTTGTTCATTTTCTCCCCACAAAGCAAATCCCGGGAACATGCTGCGTGATGCACTTCCGCTTCCCAATCGGGCTAAATTACTTGCCTCTTTGTAAAACGTTTCATCTTTTTCTTTTCCCTGCAAGCTATAAGTAATGTCTAAAAGCGCCAACGAAATGGCACCGAATGCAGATGCAGACGAAGCAATTCCTGCAGAATGAGGAAAACTATTGGAGGAATGGATCGTAATCGCTTTTTCAGCTGCAAACGGGAAGAATTCACGGTTATCCATTAAAAACTTCGCAACACGCTGACCGAATTTTTCATTGATTTCTCCTTCAAAATAGTAGGATAACTGAATTGCTTCATCACTTGTCTTTTCTGACAATTCGGCTTCGACTTCCGTAAATGAATTTGACAAAGTCAAGCTCAACGAAGAATTACAAGGTATTTGAACTCCTTTTTTTCCCCAGTATTTAACAATCGCAATATTCGATGGGCAACGCCACGTTACTTTTACTTTATTCATCAATTCCTTGTCTGTTTCCATTTATTTTATAAATTCCTGATAGGTAAATAATACGTCATATCCTTTTTCTTCAAAATAGCGTTTTGCTGTTTCCAGATCTCTGTATGTTGCAAGAAAAAAATCTCCTCCCCAGGCACCCAGCGATTTGATGCTATACGGGTAACCGGCAAAGAAACGTTGTTTTAATTTAATCGTCCCTATAACTGAAGAGATTAACTCCTCGGCATGATCCAATTGCTGTTCAAACACGTCAATTTTATCCGTTTTCAAGGCATTTGAGATCATGGTATTCATGGCATCGACCTGGTCCTGAGTGACATTTCTGTCTTTAAACCGCTTTATTTCTTCCCGCGAGTTTTGCTTATTTCCCGAATAAACAAACAATAGCTTATTCGTTATGGAATCCGGGATCTCTACTTCCTTCTTGACTTCTCCATTGGCATAAAGAATCGGCCCTGCTGCAGTAGCACAAGCGACATCGTAACCGGATCCGCCAAAAGATGCCTCGAGGAGTTTCTTTGATTCTACACCCGACCATTGACTCAATAAGCTGATTAGGGTAGAACTGGAACCAAGACCCCAGTTTAATTCAAAATTCGCTTCTGCCCGGAATCTTTGGTTGAAATCAAGATCCGGCTTTTCTGCCCGTATCACCAGGAACAACTGTCTCAAAATTTCTGCTACTTCTTGATTATTGGTAGTCAGAATAGCGAAATCGTTGCTCATAGCAGCAGAAAACCAACTTCCGTGTTTGGAATAACTTTCCCAAATGATCTCATCAGACGGGGTTACTGAAAGCGTTTGCCCGAACTTTAAGGGAAAAGCCAGGCAGTCTGATCCATTCAGAACCAGGTATTCACCAAAAAGCATCAGTTTTCCTGATGCCTTATAGGTACTTATTATATTTTCCGAAACTGTCAATCAAACTAATTGAAGAGATTCAACATAGGTGCGAACTGCAGATACCGAGACATTTTTGTCTTTGAAGTAAGCGACAACTTTATCGCGGTCTTCTTTTTTCACCTCTAACTGATTCATGATATTGAACAAGTGCATTTTCATATGTCCTTGTT
>NZ_JASLCN010000121.1 GCF_030151805.1 Fluviicola sp. | reverse complement strand
ACGGTATTCGGCGCAACGCTGTATGTTCCGGCCAAAGGAGTTGACAAGCTCGGAGTCGGATCTTGTGCATCAATACAATATGCAGGATTAGCATAAGAAACCGTATACGGATTGGAAGGATTTACCGTAACCAATACCTGGTCCGTAGCCGCACAGCCATTCAAATCAATTCCGTTTACCGTATAAGTTTGTGTTGCAGGCGGCGTAAACGCCACATTATTTGTCACCCCGTTATTCCAAACAAAGTTTGTTCCGCTCGAAGCTGCCAGTGTAACAGATTGCCCGATACAAACTGTCTGATCAGGTCCCCCGTTAATGAAAGGGATAAACACTGTTACCGGAAACGGAGCGGATTGACACAACAGATTTCCGTTATCATCATACAAACCTGCAACAATCACCGTATCCGAATAGATCGGAATGGTAGTCGTATTCGAAGACGGTGTATTACTTCCCGGAATATCCCACCCGATATTGGTAGTCAGACACGGTCCTGCGTTGATGAAAATATTATCCAATCCCCAGTTATCACAACAACCACCGGATGAATTGACCTGAATCCAGCGAAACATGGTGTTTGTAGTTGCTGCCGCAGGTGGAATCGGAATAGAGAAATTATTCCAGTTGGTATAAGCCGTTGCACCGTTGATAGAATTGTTTCCTCCCGGATTTGCCGGAAGCTGGAATCCCCACGGACTGAAATAAACAAATTCGATCCAGGTTACTCCGCCATCGGTGCTATACTCAATCGAAACGCCTTCATCCTGCTCATCCGGCCCCTCACAAGGAACAGCACCACCCTGAATGGCATATTTCATTTCAAAATCCAGGGTTCCTCCCGAACAAACATCGAAAGCATCCGTTGTGATTTGAGGAGTCCCCACAGCAGTTGAAGCCCAGAAATACGACGTGTTATCTAACGAATTCCCACACAGAACGCCATAATTCGCCGCTCCTGAAACACTCCACCCCGCAGGAAGTAGATTGTTGTTAAAATTAAAAGCCTGGTTGGACTGTGTTACGGTTCCTTCTCCTGTAAAAGTAACCGGAACTCCCGGGCATACCTGTGACGGTCCCGTAACCGTAATGGTACATGTTTGTGAATACCCGGCTGCATAGCCGAGCAGGCACATTAAAAATAATGCTGCTTTCATGGTAGTAGTGAATAAATGTTTTTAAAATCTCAGTCGAAAGGACTTAACTGCCTTTGCAGTTTTATTCGACGATTAAATTTTCAATCCGTAATTGCTGAAAATTCCAGGCCCCCGAAAAATTCGGGTTTCGGAGGTAGATTTTAGACTTGTCGTCCGCACCGCAGTTGGCTTCATAAACCTGGTTGGGTGACAAACTTAAGTAGTAGAGACTTTCGTCATTGCCGTTGCAGCCCGAACATCCTTCGTCATACTGAACAACAATATTGAACCCAACATGCATGGCTGCATTGGTTAGATTCTGAAGCTTTAAAAATGCAAACTGATAAGACAGTTTTCCCGATTCAACATCACAAGACCCTTCAACATAGGAAATTTTTAGTTGTGGAGTAGTAATGAGCGTATGCTCCTCCTGTGAAAACGCTGTCGGACTAACAAACGCACAGATTGCTGCGCTTCTTGTAAGGTTTAACAGAACTTTTTTCATAATAGTAATTGTTAGCAGTGGCTGTTGATTTTCATCAACAAGTGTTCATAAATAGATGTGCTTGTATGTAATCTACAACTTTTTCAAGTTTTTATCAAATCATACTACTTTGAAAACATGTTATTTAACAAGAAAGTCAGCCTGTTTTATCAAATCAGTAGTCCCGTTGATAATTTCATTACTCTGATCGAATATTAACAATTTGTTTTTTAATAAAAAAGGATACGGAAAAACATTTGAAACCTATCAAATTGTTTTACAGCTAGTTATCATCTCAATAGCTTATCCTAAGAGTTGCAGATGATTGTTGAAATTACCCATAGCTCACACAGAGTTCAATGGATACCATGTTTCATTCTCTGCGGTATGCGCCAATAGCTTTAGCGATAGCGCAAGCTTAGGCGTAAGCGTTCTGCGGGAGAAAAAACCACTTCAAATTCATTCGTCATAAAAGCGTACTGAGCGGCTTGTGATGAGCTCGTCGAATCAAGTCGGAGTACGTCATTCGATCCGCTGTGTCAGTTCGAATTTCCGACTTTTTCAGTCGGAAGTATCGAGAACAACATGCACACAATTGTAAAAAAACACCATCCAAAAAAGGATTCCAAAATCATAAAAAACCAAATTTGGATTACTCAACTACGGGTCAAGTACGGATAGAGCATAGGTCAAGTATGGATACAGTATTAAAATGTTATAGAATTAACATGCGGTTTTAGGGCGTTTCAGCAGCTTTCAATCCCCTCTTCACCCCCATTTTCCGGAATCACGAAGAAATGAAACCTTGAAATCCTAAAAATCAAAACACGTTACACACTTGTAAAATTCACCAAAACAAAAAATACAGGAAATCATTTCCCGCATCCGGTTATTTCAATCCGAAATGCTTCTCTGCTTCATCAGCAATCTGACCGCCAATTGCCAAAGAAGCCGTAGCAGCCGGAGAAGGCGCATTCAGAACGTGAATGGAATTCTCGTGGAACTCAAAACGGAAATCATCACGCGTATCGCCATCTTCTGCCAACAAAAGAGCGCGAACCCCAGCTCTTCCCGGGTGAATATCTTCCATCGTCAAACTCGGAATCATCCGTTGAAGCGTTTTCAAAAACAAACGCTTTGAGAAAGCGCGTCTGTATTCATCAATGCCGAATTTCATGTTATTGAAAAACAATTTCCAGGTCCCTTTGTATGTCAGGGCATCAAACGTATCTTTCATGGAGAAATCCGTTTTTCCGTATCCTTCGCGTTTGAAAGTAAATACCGCATTCGGGCCGCATTCAATTTCTCCGTTAGTCATACGCGTAAAGTGAACTCCAAGGAAAGGGAAATCCGGATTCGGAACCGGATAAATCAAATTCTTCACCTTGTGTTTTGCTTCTTCGGTCAATTCGTAATAATCACCTCTGAAACCAACCACTTTTTCTTTCAGTTTCACACCGTCTTTTCTCGCCAAACGGTCTGCCTGAAGGCCTCCGCAGAAAATCAGGTAGTTCGCTTCGATAGTTCCTTTACTGGTTGCAATAACCGTTTTTTCAGCCGAACGTTCGATTCCGACCACTTCATGGTTCAATTTCATCGCACTTTTTGGCTGCATGGAAAGAGCAATTTCAGCCATTTTCTCAGTAGCTCCGCGGAAATCAATAATTCCCGTACAAGGAACCCAAATTCCTCCGATGCTTTTTACAAAAGGCTCAATTTCATTCACACGTTTTGCGTCGATCATTTCAATTCCTTCCGTATTGTTTGCCAAACCATTCTGAAAAATCTTATCCATGTTAGACAACTCAGACGGATCTGTCGCTACAACAACTTTCCCGCAAACATCATGAGCAATGTGGTGTTCTTTCGCAAAAGCAACCAACTCATG
>NZ_JASLCN010000123.1 GCF_030151805.1 Fluviicola sp. | reverse complement strand
TTTTTTTTTTTTATGCTCTTTTTTGTGACTATTAAATTTATTTAAAAATTTTTTTTTATTACTTATTTGTTATTTTTGTCGGGTTTAAATATTTTTCACCCCGACAACAACGTAAATAATGACTGTTCAAAACTCTTTTCATAAATCACAGACACCTTGCTACGATTGAAAAAACATCTTTACTAACTTGCAACAATCATTTTAAACCCTTCAAAAAATGGACAATAAACAACAATTACAAGAAGAAATCACAGTGCTTGAAGCACAGTTGACGGGTGACATGTTTGCAGATATGGACATCAAAGACAAAATCCACAACCTGAAAATGCAAGTAGAAGGTGTGCGTCCGATGGACAGCTACATTGAGTGTGTTGGTTGCGGATCTTAAGATCAGAATTACTTATCCGAAGTGAAAAAGCATACTAAAAAGAAGTATGCTTTTTCTGTTTTTAATCACCTGCGTTTGGTAGTTCGTTCAATCAAATGCCATGTCCCTATGATTCAGGGTAGGAGTCTCTCTGAATACTTTTGAAGCAAATTTTCAAAGATTCACAAGGAATTGGCGTATTACTTTTGAAGAAGCGCACGATAGTTTTCTTTCCACGCTTCGATGCTCCAGTTTGCCTGAATCGTTTTGCGGGCATTCTTTCCGAGTTCTTTTCTCAAGATCTCATCCTGCAGTAATTTTCTCAGGTTCATCTCCCATTCTTCCGCAGAATCGGCAATCAATCCGTTTTCATTGTGCTGAATGATCTTGGTATTGACTCCAACCGGGGAAACAATGCTTGCCATTCCGAGACTCATGTATTGCAAAGCCTTAAAGCCGCATTTTCCTTCCGACCAGGCATCTAAAACCAGGGGCATCACTCCGATTTGAATTTCCGCCAAATCATCAATTTCCGTATCTTCTTTCCAATCCTGGTAAAGCAATGATTTCAATTGATAATCCGGTTTCCTGTTTGAAATGACCTTGAAAGTGAACTCAAATTCCTGTTCCAGTTTCCGGAGAATGGGAATGATGAAATCCAAATAATGCATCGTGGAATGGGTTCCTGTCCAACCGATTACCAATGGTTTTTGTTCCTGATCGACCAACCTGGAATGCTGATTTTCAGTATCAATCGTTGTTGGAACGATCACACTATTCGAATTGAACTGCCTGGCATAGTTGGCTAAGAAATCATTTCCGGCACTCACTTTTTCAGCCCAGCGAATCAAATAACGGACTTTCCAGTAGCATTTTAGTTTCTGAAACCGGGCATTCACTGAACTGTAGTTTGGAATCCAGATCGCGTCGTCGAAATCGTAGATGTACTTTTTGCGCATGATTTTCACCAGGATCCACTCGAATACGGGCGGTCCGACATGAGCCATTTCCCGGTGCATGAAAATGTGTTTCGCGCCGAGTAACCTGAACAATAAAATCCAGCGACGCAGAAAGTTGTAGTTCAGATCAATGAATTTTTGAAGAAACTTTCCTTTCTGATACAAGCGGTTCCAGCTCTTTTGTGTGTGAAAAGCGTGGTAGTGAATTTCGAAATCCTGTTCTTCCAAAAAAGGCAGGTATTGTTCGAATCTGAAACGCTGCGACGGAGCTTCACCTTTCGGATATGGAGCAATGATATGGAGCTTCTTCAAATTCACGGGAACAAATGTGGGCTTTTTTTTGATGTTATGGATTAAAAAAGAAGGTTATGTAATCATTTTACCTGGTGATTTCTCCATTTTAGTTTTGAAAAAAGACGGATAGACATGTATCTATTTACTCAGCTGTAGCAATGGATTCCGGTAATTGGTTTAGTATTCTTTAACCCTTATCCGACAAAACGGTCATAAATAGAGAAATAAGATTCAACTCCCCGTTCCAGCCCGAAATATTCTTTGGCTCCAAGCATCGTACTTTCCCGATTAAAGTCCGTAAAGTCAAGATTGAAAGAAGAAATGGTCTCGTCTTTCGTGTTTTTCAGAACCAATCCGGAGTGATATTGTTGTACGATTCCATCCGTATCTCCCACTCCTGCGTTGCAAATCAGCGGAATTCCCATAGCCATAATCTCGCCTTGTTTGGTTGGTGAAGATGCCTTTTTGGAAAAGGTCGGGCGGATAAAAAAGATGGAGCAGTCAAACAACGAAATGAATAAAGGGACATTTTGATGCTGCACAGAGATTACGCGAATGGAATCGGGGCTGATTTCTAATTTCTTTGCTTCGAGCAGAATGGATGAAGTAGATTCTTTGGTCACAAACAGGAAAATGGTATTCGGTCTCAGGCGCTTGATATGCTTAAATGCAAGCAGCATTTCCGGTAATTGATACCAGGTTCCGATTGAACCCACATAACCAACCACATATTTATCGGTCAGTTGGTATTCGCTTTTCTTTTTGAACAGGAGTTCCTCGTTGGTTTTTTCTGGATCGAAGAGTTTCAGATCAACGCAGCATGGAATCACGGTGATTTTTTCAGAACCAACCGATTTCAGATTCCAGGTCAGGATTTCCTGTTTGCCTAGTTCTGTCAAACTCACGATTGCATCGCTTTCTTCAAAGAAGCGTTTTTCCTGTTTTTTGAAATAGTTATAAATGGATTTGAACAACGGATTGCTGATTTTCCAGATTCCTCCTTCAATTCGCTCATCTGCCCAAAATCCGCGCATGTCGAAAAGCAATCGAACACCCTTTTTTTGTTTGAGTTTCAAACCGATCAATGCGCTGATATAGCTTCTGCAATGAACAAGTTGAAAGTGTTTTTCCCGATGCAGGGAAAAAGCAGCGCGACTCATTTTCCGGATGTCGAACAAGGTCGATAATACCGGAGGACGTTTGGTATAAACCAGCGGTTTCCAATGAATGTTGTATTCGTCACAAATCGCCTGTATTTTGGCCTGATCCTGCTCAAAACGTTCCGGTTTTTCAAAACTGATCAACGTGAAAGAGATTCCTTTCTGACTCAAGCCGATCAGATAGGGAAGTACCTGGCTTTGTCCGAGCGGATCAGTCATGCCATCGTAGGATAAATAAAGGACATTTTTCATCCCGACTTTCAATTAAACAGGAAAGATTGATTCACTAACTTCATTCAAGGTACGATTTAACGCAGATTCTTCAAAATAATCTCAATTCCCTGTTCCAGGCTCATAAAAGGTCGACCCAACAATTCATTCATTTTTGAAACGTCCGGTTGTCTTCTGGTCATATCACCTTCTTCCAATGGCGGTAAGTAGGTAATGTTGGATTGCGAACCTGTAAGTCGGATAATGGTTTGCGCAAGTTCCAGGATCGTCACAATCGTTCCGTTACCGATGTTTGCTACGTCGTTTACCAACAAATCGGATTCCATTGCTTTGATACAGGCGTCGAGGTTGTCATCGATGTAACAGAAAGTACGCGTCTGAGATCCGTCGCCGTAAACAGGAATGTCCTGGTTGGCAAGTGCGAGTTTGATGAAACGCGACATCACAAAATCAGTGCTTTGTTTCGGCCCGTAAGTATTGAAAAAACGGAAAATCGTATAATCTAACCCGTATTCCTGCTGGTAAGAGCGGAAATAAGATTCGCCGACATTTTTAACAACAGCATAGGGAAGACGCGAGTTCAACGGCGTAATCGTTTCGTGCTGCGGTAAATGAACAGGTTCTCCGTATACTTCAGACGAAGATGCGTAGAAGACGCGCTTTACGCCTGTGCGTTTGGACAAATCCAGGATATTCCGGATTCCATAAATGTCGTCCAGAACCATGATCGGATTTTCCAATGTGCGTTTCACACCGACCACAGCCGCATAATGGAAAACATAATCAAAATTGTATAAACTGAAAATCGGAGAAATGTCATCAAAATTGTTGACATCTCCGTGAATGAATTTGCATCGTTCGTGTTGCGGAATATTTTCTTTCTTTCCGGTCAGAAAATTGTCTATCAGAACCACATAGTAATCCGGATTTTGAAGGAGTTTATCGGCAAGAGAAGAAGGGATAAATCCAGCTCCGCCGGTAATGAGAATGTTCTTTTTGGGTTGCGTCATTGTCATTTTTTTGGAAATAAAAAGCGATAAGTCCGGTACACGAATTTAATAGCCTTTTTTGAATTAGGAAAGTCTTTGTATGTCAAAGGTTTTTTTTGAAGAATCTGCTCAAATTCTTCCGGAGAAATCTGAAGTTTTTTGCAGATAAATGCTTTTTCGGTTTCGATGGTTTCCGGATTGTATGGAAGTGACTGCAATTGCTCCAAAGCCTCTGTCCGGGTAATTTGCCCGGAACAAATTTGAGTGGAAAAAGTTGCCAGCCGGTAATCGAAACCATATTTTACGGGCATGATATAAGACTGCCAAAAACTGGTATAGCGCGATTCGTGATGTTTTCTGGTAGGGAAAACACAACCAAGTTCTTTTTCCAGAAGCAGTCTTGCTTCATCTTTATTGTAATTAATGAAATTGAGCGGATAATAGGTTTTGATTCCCTGGATCATTTTGTAGTTGAATTCCTTCCAAAGTCCGAAATCAGGTGTTTTTTTCCGTTGTACCTTGCTGAAGGTCCGAACAATGTGCCGATACAGTTTCATGTCTTTCATCACATGATATCCCCATTGAAGCGGCAAAATGCCTTCAGATGAATAATTTCCGCCCGAAAGAATAGTCCTGACCCGGTGTTTTTTTGCCAATTGATGCAACGCAGCCGGAATTGCCAGATCGGTTGGGATTTCGATATCTACAATAGAAGACCGGAGAAAAGCGAGTTGTATTTCCCTGAATTCAGTCCAATCCAGAACCACTGTTTCGAGATCCAGGTTCAACCGGGAAGCTACTTTTTGAATGTTTTGAACCGCTAATTCGGTGTTCCAGCCATTGTCCAGGTGAACCAACAAGGGATTCAAACCGTTTATTTTGGCAAAGTAAGCGGTGTAACAGCTGTCAACTCCACCACTGATCCCGATAATGGAATCATACTCTTTTCCCTTTCCTTTTGATTTGATCCGGTCGATGAGCTGGTGAACAGCTGCTTCGTTTTTCTCAGAGTCGTTGAATAAGGGGCTTATTTTCAATAAATAATCCGAACAATGATTACAAGTTCCGTCCTGATTAAAGATGATGTCGGGATCACTTGTGTCCATTACGCACCGTACGCATTGTTGATATTGAGAATCAAGCATGCTACAAAATTAACAGAACGATCAAGGAAACAACAAATTTTGAGGACTAAAAAATAAGTAGAAGAATTGAACGAATATTTAACAGGATCAGGTGAACGTTTCCAAAACGGATTAGAAAATGATGTGTTTGAACGTTGCCCAAAAAACCCGTTGCCGAAGCGCACTTTGATGTTCTTTAAATCCTTTTCTTAAGTAGCTGAATGCCTTTTTTTTGTGGCCGTTGTAAGCCAGGTCGACAGCAAGAACCAGGAAGTTCCTCATGACGAAGTAGCGGTAGTTTGGACCAAGAAATTGTTTGAATGAATCATTTTGATCCATGTACTGCAAAAAAGTCAGAAAGCGTTTTTCCAGTTTGTTCGGATCTGTCATCGTATTTACGCTTCTTTCGTCGTGTTGGATCAGGTACGAAGTCACTTCTTCCGACTGATGGAACGGATATTTTGCCAGTAAACGAAGCCACAGTTCATAATCTTCACTGGCGCTCAAAGCCCGGTCTTCAATGAACGGATTTTCGAGTGCAATGTCTCTTCTGACGATTACCGGATTGCATGCCAGGTAGTTTCCTTCGATCAGAAAATGAGTCCGTTGTTTTTGATTCGGTCGGTAAGCGGATTGAACGGGAGTTGTTTTTCCGCTTAGTGCATCTTTCATTTGATACATAACGTTCAAAACTTCCGGATTTCGGTGTTTTTCACAGAGATCTTTGAGATGCTGTACGTGATGCGGAAGCATTTCATCGTCACTGTCGAACCAGTTCATGTATTGCCCGTTTGCAAGTTCTGTACCTCTGTTTCGTGCTGCCCCGCGCTCACTGTTTTCGATCAGGTGATAGCGGACACGTTCCGAAAGATAGGGAAGTACAACTTCTTTGGTCTGATCGGTACTTCCGTCATCCACAATGATTACCTCAAAATCACCGCACGATTGATTCAGCACACTTTTCAGCGTGTTTTCAATCAAATGAGCACGATTGTATGTCGGAATAACAATGGTGAGAAACATGCCTAATCTGTATAGAGTTCGTTTAGCTGTGCAATATAGCGGGTAAAACTAAACATTTCGCGAACGCTTTCCGGACCTTTCAGTTTTAATTTTTCAGGAAGTGTCTGATCGCTTAACAGCAGCAGCAGCGTTTGGTGAATCGAAGCAGCATCCCGGAAAGGAACGATGAGCGCATTTTCCTGATCGACAATGAATTCACGAGCAACACCGCTTAAGGTGAAAATGGAAGGAATTCCTGCGGCAAGAGCTTCTACATATGTTTGCCCGAAGGCTTCACAGCTTGGATTGACCGGAACGTGAATATACATATCGAAGAGCTGATACAGGTCAAAGACATTGTTTTCAAAACCAACAACGCGAATATTCCGTTGCGGAATCGTTTGAACCAATTCCTTGATTTCTTTGGAGTAATCTGCATTGTCGGAAGCCCCAAAAAGACATAACAACGCATCCGGATGTGTTTTCAATAAGCGTTGAAATGCATCCAGGATATACTGGATTCCTTTCAGTTCAAGCCAGCGGGAAATGACGCCGACAACCGGAAATTGATTCTCCGGATTGTAGGCATTTTTGATGCGGAGTACTTCTTCGTTTTGCGGATGAGCAAAACGTTCGAGCTCAAATCCGTGATGAATCAGGACGCGTTTTTCAAGCGGAACACCTTGTTTTTCCAATAAGTCATCTATGTTTTTGGAAATAGCCACAATGCGTGTTGCAAGTTTGTTTTGTATGCGATCAATGAAGCGTTCTTTCCAATGGGGATTCAAGGGTTCGCCCGAATGCCGGGTATAAATCCGCGTATTGATCTTAGCCAGTTTTGCGGCCCACAATCCGATCCAGTTGGCTTGTGCCAAATGACAATGAATATGGGTAATCCGTTGTTCTTTCAGAATTTTCTTGCAAGCCAGAATAATTTTCCGGGATTTCAACAAGCTTCCGGACTCAAGCGTATAGACGGTGAACTGATTGTCCGACAAAAAACGATGTAATTCTCCCTGTGTGGAATTGATCAGAATGTAGCAAACATCCAGATTCTGAGCCCGTAAATGCCATGCAGTCTGTTCAAAATAAACGGCCTTGTTGATGTCAGATATAATATAACAGAGTTGCACTTTGAATGGCTATTTCTTGATGTAATATGCTTTGAGCGTGAGTCCTGTATTGGTCCGGGTGAAAAACGTATTCAATATGCGCTTTGCAAGGTCCAGATACCATTTTTTAGAAATCGCCTCTCTCATATTCTCATCGTTGGAATGATTTACCTGAACGTCGGGTTTTGCCAATGATTGTTTAATTCGCGTAATGCTGATACCTGTTGACAAAAACTTATAGCGTTTGAACGGAAATTTTTCAATAGCAAAAGTGAGTGTTTTTTTTGTATAATAAGTCAGATGCTCCGGATATTCGATGACATTGTACTTTTCTTTCAGGTAGTATCTCATCACGGAATTGAAATTTGGAGTTGTGCAGTAGAACAATCCGCCGCTTCGCAAAAAAGAATGAATGATCTCCAGATCTGTCAATGGGTTGTTAATGTGTTCAATGACTTCAATGGAGGTAATCACATCAAAGTAACCACTTTCAAACTGGTCGAACGACAAAGCCCCGTGTTTCATCTGAATTCCTTTTTGGCTACAAACTTCAATTGCTGCTTCCGAGAATTCGGTTCCGTATACTTCCCAACCACGTTTTTGGGCTTCTTCCAAAAACCAGCCTCTTCCACATCCAGTGTCCAATATTCTGTTTGTTTTTCTGAATTTTTCAAATTCGTCCAATAACCTGGAATAGGCTGCTTTGGTCATTTCCGAAAGTTGGGCTTCACCTGCATACGAATAGAACTTGTAGTGTTCGTTTAATTCCTCAATCGTCGGGATTTTGTGTGTAAACACCAATTTGCACGCTCCGCATTTTACCAATGAGTGTTTTTCATAGTATCGCGGTATAGGATGAATTTGAGGCGAACCACAAACAATACAGGTACTGTGTAAATTCATTGATGCAACAAGGTTAAATTTGACATAAATTGTAGTTTTGCAGGAATATTCCGGCATTATTGAGGTTTCGGCTCCTTTGAAGTACAAATATGACTAAATATTTGGGAATTAAAACAGATAAAAAAACAGAAAAATGTTTGAGAATTTAATAAGGACTTTAAGGAACCCGAATCGGCAGATAAATATTGATTTTTTAAGGGGGTGTGCTGTTCTTGGCGTGGTTTTGTTTCACTTTAACGGCTTACTGCCATATGGTAACCTGGGGGTTGATTTATTTTTTGTGATTTCAGGTTATCTGGTAGGTGGAGCTTTGATGAAAGACTTTCTGTTGGATAAGGAAATCAGTTTTTTCGGTTTTGTTTTAAGAAGAGGATTTAAAATATGGCCTTCCTATTATGTGTTCCTGATTCTCGGATTCATCCTTTCAAATCTGTTATTTTTCGGTGAATTCGAATCCGAACGCCTCCATTTTTCGGAATTGCCGCGTTATGCATTTTGGTACAGAAACTTTACGGGTTTCCCCATTCACTTTTCATTTGATCATGTTTGGTCGCTGTGTATCGAAGAACATTTTTACATCCTGCTTCCATGTCTGATTCTAACCCTTAGAGCGTTCAGAGCAAACAGTCAGGCTTTTGTACTTTCATTGGTGGCGGTCATTTTACTGGCTTTTATCAGTAAATGTGTGATGCTGAATTTTACCAACTCGAAAGATACTTACTCCATGACTTTTAATCGTTTGGATACGTTTTCCTGGGGAATCCTGGTTGCTTATCTTCAGTTCAAGGAAAAAGATTTGTCTTCGAAACCCGGACTCAGAACCTTGTTATTGCTTACAGGAATTGCCGGAGTGGCACTCACGATTTACTTCAATGAATCAGGAACCATTCCTTATTTCAAGGCGCTAATTATGCATTCGGTGTTGCCGATTTTTATGTTTTGTATCATATGGTCCACCCTGGTGATGAAAAATCAACGATGGCTGACTCCTTTTCGATTGATCGGATATTACAGTTACAACTGGTATTTGTGGAATCCGATTGTTGCGGTTTTGTGCGTGCAGTTTTTGGGAACAAGCGTTCTTTCATTTTTCGTTTACCTGATAGTGAGCTTCGGGCTGGCTTTGATTTTCACCCGAATGGTGGAAGAAAACTTCCTGACCTTACGAAATAAACTGCTTCGAAAATGACTTCAATCGTTTTCTAATACCATTTAAACTTCTGCAACAATATCGAAATGACAGTCGTGAAAATCACTGTTTTCAGTAAGCTGCGCATGCGTTTCGGCATGCCGGATTTTGTAACCGAAAGCTTGCAGAAATTGAATTAATTCGAGTGCGCTGCTGTTCTGATCTTTTAAATTGTCGTCGTCCAGCTCGATAAAGAAAACCGGGTGGTGTTCCTGGATCAGATTGCGTGCACCTTTAAGTACTTCCAATTCATATCCTTCGACATCAATTTTGATCAATGAAATGTGTTGGTCTCCCAGGTTTTGAATAAAGGAATCTAGGGTTGTAATGGCAACTTCCCGGGATGATTTTTCGGGATCGGAAGTAACGCGGTTCATTCCAGGATTTCCGGCAGACCGTTCTTCAAAAAACACTTTTCCCTGTTCGGAACCCAAACCTAAAGGATGTAATTCGATATTCGGGAATGAATTGAGCGAAACATTCCGTTTCAGTGTTTCGAAAGTATCCGGAAACGGCTCAAAGCCATGTATGCTTGCCTGAGGATAACGTTGGGCAAAGCGCAGTGAGATTTCACCGATATTTGCTCCGATATCCAATATAACGTTTGGATTCGGATGTAAGTGAAACAGATTTTCCCTCGAAGCTTCATAAAACCCGAAGTAAATGTTCCAGTCAACAATGTTGGCAATGTCTAATTCGAAATTGACTTCATTGCGTTTCACTCTACGCAGAGCGGGACTTTTATAACTATAATGATTCGGAGTTAATTTGGTCAACCCTGAGCCATACGCTTTGTTATTGGTGTAAGAAGCCAGTAGTTTTTCAACTAAAGGAACTTTAAACAAAGCCCGGAAAGTATCTTTTGCACTCATTGGAATTCTGTATTCATGAGATTTGGGTTTTAACTATATTTTTCAATGACATCCAAAAGACGCCGGGATTGATTTTCTCTTGAATAAAAGGCAATGGCTTCGTTATTCCCGTCGTAGCGAATCACTCCATTTGTCTTCCATTCATCGTATTTCTCACGAATGAACGCCGCAATTTCCTCGCTGGTTCGAAACGATTTCCCCGAGTTTGTTTCCTGAAGCAATTGATCAATCACATCGCCAACTGAAGGAGCAATGAGAATGTGGCGTTTTGCACCGAGGTATTCAAAGATTTTTCCGGAATACATTCCCACATATCCTTTCCATTCCGGATGCCAGACCAAATGACTTTCTTCCAGGTGTTTCAAGGCTTCTTTTCGTGGGATTTTCTGAGTAACGAATAGATTTTCTTCCGGCAAAGCGGCCTTCACCTGATCTCCGATTTCAGGAATGGTGTCTGTTCCGATGAATTTGAACAGGATTTCCGGTCTTCCCGGTAGCACTTTCTGAAATGCTTCAAGAAATAGTTCGTATTCCTGTCCCTGGTAAATGGTTCCGACTATCGAAATAATAAAACGGTCGCTCCGGAGCTCTTGTAACGGAACGAATTGGTCGAATAAAGAATTTTCAAAACCGTTAAAAACAAGCGCAGTTTCTTTCTGTGTTTTGCGGATGAAATAACTTTGCAATTCAGTATTGATTGTTGCAATGGCGCTGCTTTTCTTTAACCAGCGAATTACGTGGAATTCCCGGAATTGAAAAACAGGATTGTCCCATTTGCGGAGCTTCTTGTTTTTGTTGAGTAAGGTATCGTTTTCGAAATCCCTGAAATCTACAATGAAAGGAATCTTAAATTTTTTATGTAATAAATAAGCAACCTGAACCAGGTTGATCGGTGGAGTGGAAACGAGAATCAAATCGGGTTTCCAGTTCGCTGCAATTTCCGAAGCAGCAGGAAGTAATTGAGTCGCATCAATTTCCGGATCGAGTTTTCCTCTCAGCAAATCGAAAAAGGTTTTCAGCGTATTCGGCTTTTGAACTTTCGACTGGTAAGGAACCTGAATAATTTCCAGGTATTTGTTTTGCTGAATGCGTTCTTCTTTCGAAGGATTGCTTTTCAGGTAATCTTCCCATTTATTTTCATTTCCCAGCCAATGCCGGGTAACCACTTTCACATCGTGAAATTTCGAAAAATCATTCGCAAATGCAGCCGGTCTGTTCGGAGCTATTCCAACACAGGGTGGGAAATAGTAAGAAATGATCAGGATCTTCTTCATTTGAAATAATTTAAGAGATAGCTTTGCCAGGAATCGTTCATTCCGGCACTTTGCAACCAGTTATTTTGTGGTGGTTCGAAACCAACTTTTTCTTTCCGCCAGCAAATTTCTGCAGGTAAAAGATCTTCAAATGTACTGCGCATGATGTATTTCGTCCAGCCCAGTTTTAGTTTGTATTCATCCGGAAGAGAAAAGCAGAATTCCACCAATTCATGGAAAAGAAAGGGCAGACGCACTTCCCGGTGATGTGCCATGGAATTTCGATCCGCAAAACGCAACAAATCCTGAAGCGCACCGCGCATCGTACTTTCGTACAAATGTTCGTTGAGTCTTTTTGAGTCCTTTCCGGAATTCATTCGCCCCCTGATTTCGTAATAATGAAGGCTTTTGACAGCCATTTTTTTGAGTTTCGTATGCGGTGTATGAAAATCAATGAAACGGTATTGTTCTCTTAAGCGCATGGAAGAGAAAAATGGTTTTGTGCGGAATAAGGATTGAAGGTATTCAGGATAGTAAGAAATATATCCAGCCAAAATTTCATCCGCTCCCTGTCCGTCAATCAATACGGTTACATTGTTTTCTTTTGCCAGTTTCTGAACACAATACTGCGCATAAATACTGGCACTTCCGAAAGGTTCTTCCTGGTAGTAGCACAACGATTCCATATCGGCAATCATGTCATTTCCGGTTGGCCAGGTAACATGACTTTCGAAGCCGGTTTTTTCGATCACTTTTTCAATGAAATAACCTTCATCTTTTTTGAAGTCTTTGAACCGGGCGGAAAAAGTAAGCGGAGTCACATTTTTCTGATTGGCATATTGCTTCATATTGCAGACAATCGCGGAACTGTCCAGTCCGCCACTCAAACTTGTTCCAACCGGAACATCCGCCCGAAAACGCCTGGTAAGACTCAGTTGGAAAAGACGATTGAATTCAGCACAAGCGTCTTTGAAACTTAAAGTACAGTCCTGTTTTTTCCAATCTATGTCGTAGTATTTTTGAATCTCATGCGTTCCGTTCGGCTTGATTTTCATCCAATGCCCGTGCTCCAAACGCCAGATATCTTCATAGAAGGTTTCGTTGATACTTTCCGGAAAATGCGCTGATTTTGTTTCTTCGAAGTGAGTAAACAACTTCTGATTCTTCTTTTTCGGAACAGAAGCTGCCCAAAGCGCTTTCATTTCGGAAGCGAAATAAAACTGATCGTTGTAAAAACAATAGTGAAATGGTTTTTCACCAAAGCGATCCCGGGCGCAAAACAAACTTTGTTTCACCGAATCCCAAATTGCAAAAGCAAACATTCCGTCAAGTTCTTGCAAACAAGCCTCCTTTTTTTGATCGAACAAAGCAAGCAATACTTCCGTGTCCGTATCTGAAACGAAGGAATATCCGGCTTGTACCAATTCCTGCTTCAGTTCAATGTAATTGTAAATTTCCCCGTTAAAAGTAATCGTATAACGGTTGAGATAATGCATAGGTTGTTTTCCTTTTTCCGAAAGATCCAGAATGGAAAGTCTTCGGTGACCCAAAGCAACCTGATTTTTTTCATCGATCCAATGACCTTCTCCGTCCGGACCTCTGTGCTGGATGCTGTCGGTCATGAGTTTAATCCCGGAAGCAAGTTTATCCGACGGAGCAAAAGATACGATTCCCGAAATACCACACATGTGTTATGCTTCTTCTTTATTAATGTTTTTCTTGTAGATTCTGATATTCAAAAAGATGAGTGCACCAAGAACCAGAAAGCTGCCGATTAATTTGATGACAAAAAAACTGACGGAAAGCCCAAAATTTTCGAAATATACGTTGCAAAGTAAACTTAAAGTAAACGGAAATAAATAATAAAGAATGATTTTTATGAAATTGAAAGGGATCGGATAATTCTTTTGTGAAATTCTGAACAAAACAAGTGGAATGGCGGAATACGAAATCAATGTAGCGAAAGATGCACCATAAACTCCGCCCCACATCGGAATCAAAATAAAGTTCAATACAATGTTCAGCAGCGCCCCGAATAAGGTTGCCCACATAACCGGTTTGGTCTTTTTAGCGATCGCAGAACCGATTCCGCTGAGTTGATATAAGCCCATGGAAAGGTTCGAAAACAACAAGAAAGGAATGACCTGGATTGCGGCAAAATACTTTTCGTTTGCAAAAAGCGAGAGCGCTTCGGAAGCAAATGCAGAAAAAATCAAACAGATTACAGCCGCATTCAATGTAAACAATTCCACAATAGTGCTGATGATTCGTTTGTGTTTGGGATTATTGAGCAGCGAAAAAACATAGGGCGGCCATGCGAAAAGAAAACCTGAAATAGGTAATAAGACAATGGATGCAATGGTATTTCCCATCTGGTATATTCCGACATTGTATGAGTTTGAAATCTTTTCAATCATAAACCGGTCAATGAAGCTCACAACCCATAAACTTAAACCTGCAGGAACGAAAGGAAGGCAATACAATAACAGTTCTTTCAGATGAATCAGGGAAAAGGATTTGATCCGGATAAAATGGATGATCGGGAAATAACAAATGAGGGATTTCATCACAGAAATGATGAGGTTCGCATACAATATTGCGATAATTCCCTGGTTAAAGTGAGTGATTAAAATGTAGGTAAGAATAATTTGAAGCGTCGCAGAACTCAGGTTTAAACCGGTAATAAACCATTTCCAGTTCCGGAGCCGCATTTCTGTCAGCGCAACATATTCAACGGTATTAATCGGGATAATCAATAAACCGATTAATAACAAGTTCGAAAACTGACTGGACCCCAATAAAATGGAACTTAGACCAGATGAAAAAAGAGAAAAAATCAACAGGAAAACCAGTGAAATTCCTGCTTCTGTGAAGAACCATGTGGAGTATGTTTTTTGTTTTTCTAAAAGGGGTGATTCAGCAGATACAAAACGAAAGGAGGCCGAATCCAATTGTAAAATCGTCAATTGGCTTATAATAGCCGTGAAAACAACAACGATTGACAAGGTTCCGTAATCTTCAACCGAGAAAGAACTGGCATAAATAGGAAGCATGAAGATATTGATAAGCTTCCCGGCAATATTGGAAATTCCATAAACTAAACTGTCTGAAAGTAGTTTGTTCATTGATGATTGAAGAATTTGTGAATCGAACTGATCAGTGTTCGTTGTTGAAATGAAGGATTGTATAATTCCTGGTAAACTTTCCGACTGTTTTCCTTCCAGGTTTTAATCTGTTCCGGATTTTCGACACAAAAAGTAAACACTTTGCTCAATTCCGGAATGGTTGCATCGGTATAATATATCCCGTTAGAAGCATGATCGATCAATTTTTTCAAGGGTTTGCTTTCCGGAACAATCAGTGCCAGACCCGCTGAAATATTTTCAAAAGTCTTAAAACCTACATTGTATTGGTGATTCAAAACATTCATACGGACCAAAGATACTCCAAGATCGAAATGGATGGCTTCTTCCGTTAGTTTAGACATTTCAACCGGCTCCAGGAGAAATACGTTCGAGATCTCATGTTTCTGAATCAGATGAATCAGAGTTTCTTTTAGTGGACCAAATCCACGGATGTGCAATTCGGCATTTGGAAGGTCTTTGATTGCAAGAATTGCTGCTTCTAGTCCCCGGTTTTCGAATAAAGCCCCGTGATAGTAAAATTTCAAAAGGGAATTAAGTGTTATTTCTTCTTTGAATTGTTGTGGGGGACAAATAGAATAACTGATAATTTCCTTATTCGTGTTATGAATTTCATTCAGAAGTTTGCCCAATTCATCGTTTGCACTGCTAATCAAAAAAGAAGTGTTTTGGATTGCTTTTTTCTCCATGTGGCAGAGGAAATCTACCATTTTCTTACCGTCTGAATAATTTTGAAACCCTAATATTTCATAGATGAAAAGCGCATTGTGAATCTTCCGGTTCTTTGATTTTGCAATGTATGCACCCGTTGAATCAATATTTAAAATGAAATCATACTGCTGCTTTTTCAAAAAGAAAAAGCCCGCTCGCTTAAGTCTAAGCTGCAATTTGAAATTCAATAAATCCCGTTGGTTTTTAGTTAAAAAAAAGAAGATTAAATGAAGCAGTTTGTATAACCTAAGCTTATTGTAAGACCGGGATAAAAAAGAATAGGATTTGTAATTTGGAAACGTATTTAAGGCATTTTGCTTGTCCAGGCCAAAAATGTCAATATCAAACAGCTCATTTAAATCGGAATGTATTTTAGACAATGCCGGATTGGGGTAAGTCTGAACTCCAACAACGATAAGCAGCTTGTTTTTCATTTCCTTTTAGCTGGATTTCCAAACCATACTTCTGCAGTTCCAACAGAATTCAATACAATGCTTCCCATTCCGATCAATGATCCGGAACCGATAGTGATTCCGTTTTTGATAGAGGAGCCTGCTCCGATGTAAACCTGGGATTCGATTTCCACATTTCCTGCTACCAAAACATTTCCACAGATAATGCTTCCTGTTCCGATATGAGAATCGTGGTGAATTGTTGCGTTTGCCAAAATGATCGCGTGGTCGTCAACAACAACATTCGGACCGATTGAAACTCCTGCTGAAATGAACACATTCTTCCCGATGGAAGCATATTTTGAGATCACAGCGCTCGGATGAATGATCGTTTCCCAGGAAACATTCTTTCCGAATCGTTGAATAAGTTCCAGCCTGTTTTGATACGATGCAGCACTTCCATGAACAGTAATCAAACGGGAAGGATCTGTTTTTTGAAGTTCTTCTCCGGAAATAACCGGAACTCCATGAAAACTCTGGCCAATGTGTTCCGGGTTATCGGACACAAAAATAACATTCGAAATATCATCGAGGCAATCCAGAACTTCCAATCCGGAACCACTGTATGGAAAGATGTAAAGCTTATCCATTCGTTGCTTGTTTTAGAACGCTGCAAACGCGTTTCAAATCAGAAGCGGTTAAACGTTCATACAAAGGTAAAACCAATCCTTTTCTGTTTGCTTTCAGTGCATTTGGAAATAATTCCTTGCAATTCAGCTGATATTTTTGCTGGTAGAAGGTTTCATTGGGAATACATTGTGCACCCAGATTGACACCAACACCTTTTTCTTTCATGTAGTCGATCAGAAGATCTCTGTCTATGTGATCCGGAACCAGAATGTGAAATGATTGCCAGGTGTGAAGATGGTTTTCAGGCACAGAAGGTAAAACGAAATCCGCATCCTGAAGTTCTTCGAAATAGATCTCTGCCAGCGTTTGTTTGTAAGACAGGATGTGCTCAAAACGTTGAAACTGGCTCAGTACCAAAGCCGCCTGGATATCCGTCATCCTGTAATTGAACCCTGCGGCAACAAAGTCCATTTTTCCGTTCTGATAGTCGATTCCGTGATTTCTCAATACACGGAGTTTCTGAGCAGTTTCGTCGTTGTTAGTGACTAAAAGTCCGCCTTCACCGGAAGTAATTGCTTTTCGTGGGTGGAAGGAAAAAGATCCTAAATCACCACGGGTTCCGGCGAAAAAATCTCCGGATTTAGCTCCTAAAGCGCAAGCCGCGTCTTCAATGACAACGAGCTTGTATTTCTTTGCTAAAGTAAGAATGGTTTCCAAATCGCAAGCGAGTCCGAATTCATGAACCGGAAGGATGGCTTTTGTTTTCGGAGTAATCTTTTCTTCAATGAGTTTCGAATCGATGTTGAAAGTTTCCGTTTCGATATCCACAAAAACAGGAGTAGCGCCCACCAGTTCTACCACATTTGCAGTGGCAACATAGGATAGGGCAGGAACAATCACTTCGTCGCCCGGACCAATTCCCGAAACAAGCAAGGTAAGATGCAGAGTTGCTGTTCCGTTTGAAACCGCAATGGCATGTTTTACTCCGAGATAAGATGCGATCTGTTGTTCCAGGGCTTCTACTTTTTTCCCCTGGATGAGCATTCCCGATTGCAGTACTTCAGTAACTGCATCAATATCCTGTTGTTGGATATCCGGAATCATCAAAGGGATAAAAGAGGCCTTTTCCATGTGTTTAAAGTGATTTGAAATACTTCGCTGTACGGATAATTCCTTCTTCGAGGTCTACCTGGGCTTTGAAACCCAATATTTCTTCCGTTTTCTTTACGGATGGAATGCGTAATTCGATATCTGCGGAAAGCTGTTCACGGAATTTGATCTGTGATTTTGAATTCAATACCCTGCAAACGGTTTGAGCCAGGCCTAAAGTGGTAATGACTGCGCGTGCATTTCCTAAATTGAAGCTTTCACCGATCGCTTTTGGATTTTCAAGACAACGCATCAGGCAATCCACGAAATCATCGACATAACACCAGGCTCTGATCTGACTTCCGTCGCCGTTGATGAAAATATCTTCGTCTTTCAATGCTTTTTTAATGAAAATCTGCATGGCGCCTTCTCCCGTTTGCCCCGGACCGTAAACATTGAATGGTCTTACGGTAACCGTCGGTAATTGGTATTGAGAATGGTATGCATGTGTCAAATGTTCTCCGGCCAATTTACTTACGGCATACGTCCAGCGTGCTTCACCGGCAGAACCTGAAACCGTTTCATCACTTTCAGTGGATTTGAATGCCATCGAACCGAAAATTTCGGATGTTGAAAAGTCGATAAAACGATCACTCACCTGATTAATTCGCGCAGCTTCCAGAGCATTTGCCGTACCAATCATGTTTACAGTCATGGTTTTGACAGGATCCTTGATCACCGTATCAATACCCGCAATACCTGCAGCATGAACCACAATTTCGGCGCCTTTCATGGATTCCGTTAAAAGCTCCTTATCCAGAACATCTCCTTTGATGATTGTCAAATTCGAATGGTTTGAAAAGGGACTGTTACTGATCGTATCGCGGTGGAAATTGTCAAAAACAACGATCGTGTTGTTTTCAATCAAATTTGAAATAAGCGTATTGGCAATGAATCCGGCACCTCCGGTAATAAAAATTCGTTTGTTTTTTATCATTTTTTCGAGTAGAAATGTGTCCCAACCGGATTCGTTTGAATCTGCACGAATTGGAATGCCAAATTACATAAAAATCTGCACTTTGTATTGCCGGAGTATTAATTCGGGATACAGATTAAGTCTGTTTGCTCCTTTAGTGACAGAATCGTTTTCAAATCACTAAGACCTTCTTTCGTACTTATTTTATAGTTGTTTTCTAAAATTCCGTTCAGTGCTTCTTCAATATTGCCGTTTTGAGCCAGGATATTTTCAACGCTGTATTCAAAAACAAGAACGGGCCTGAACTGTTGAATGACTTGTTTTGCTCCTGACAAAACGGTTAATTCAAAACCTTCCACGTCAATTTTGATGAAGTCAATCCGGGATATGTTCTGTTCTGAAACAAACTCATCGAGCGAAATGACCGGAACAGAAACCGCGTTTTGAGTATCGGTTGTCATCCGGAACCCGCCACTGTTTGAAGGACTGTGCTGGGTCATGTGCAATAAGCCTTTCTGATTGCTTAATCCGATATTGAAAGCACGAATCTGAGCAGTTCGATTCAACCGGATATTTGATTCCAGTTTGCGAAATGTTTTGGGATAAGGTTCAAAAGCGTAAACAACCGGGTTTAACCCTTTTTTTGTTTGGGTTTGAAGTATGTTGAACGCTGTTTGACCGATATTTGCTCCGATATCGAGAATGGCTTCTGATTTCGCCAGGTAACTTAACACATAATCACTTGAATCGGTTTTGCAATAGAAATAAATGAGCCATTCCTGGTAGTCGGAAATATCCAATTGATAGTGAATGTCGTTTCTTTTCACTTTTCGGATACTTCCCGTCTTGTAATCGGTATTAACGGGAACGAATTTATAAACCCATGGCTTTGAATTGGCCAATTGGATCAAAACCAAAAGTATTTTCTCTGCAAAGCGATTAGTGAGAAGACGCTGTTTCATTCAGGGATGCTTTTTTGGAGTTATTTTGTGTCATTCGGTGAAAAACAAAAAGTAGGAAGAATGGAATGAGGGGAGCTTTCAGCCGGACGAGTACACCGAATAATCCGGAGGTGAAACCAACGAAAAAAGCCATAATCAGGCACGAAAACAAGCAGATGATAAAAAAGATTCTGGATTCTTCCGGCATACGCGGTAATGATTTGTCCCGTTTTTGGAATAATTTCAGGGTAAAATACAGGAGTACCAAACTTTCCAATCCGTTAACCAGCATAAAAAATCCATTGGCTTCCCAGATAAACGGGCGATAAATAGCTGTCAATATGGCAAGCGGAGTTGTGCGAAGCATGTTTGCCGCTGTAAACTCTGTGATTCCCAAATCGTAACGTTTTCCCGTGTATCCCTGATTTTGTTGAAAATCATTGTAAATGACTTCTGCCGTAGTTACTAAATTTTGAGAAGAAAGCTCTTCAAAAGAATTGGAGTAACGGGAATAGATAAAAATCATCAGAAGCACGGTACAGGTTCCAATGGTGCGGGTCATGAATTTGGTGATGAACGATGCCGAACGATTGAAATAAAAGATAAAAGTGACCAAAAACGGAATCAGGATAGAGATCAGTACAAAAGACCGGGTAGCTCCGATAATGTATGCCGAAAGAAGGATATAGATCACATTTGAAACTTTCAATCCTTTTAATGCCTTAATCAGATTGGTGAGCAAAATCAGGCTGGAACAGTAAACAACCGTGTCTTTCAACAAACCGGAACACCAGAATCCTACCGTAGGGATGAACAAAATAGCAATAGCAACGTAACCAACCCGGATATTCAGAAAAGAACGCACGAAGAGAAAGAAACGCCAGGTAATCCATGTGGAAAAAAAGGTGAAAATCAGATTCAATGCCAGATAACTCTTAAAAGTAAAGAATGCAAAAAAACTGGAGAGTTTGCAAATAAACCAGGAGTTTGGTTCCTTGTAGATCCAGATAGGAGGAATTCCGGTACGCGAGTTATAGTATGAAGGAAGCAAATCTCCGGTTGGTCCTGAGAATATTTCATGAAAATAATCAGACGGACTTTCTAAAGCCAGGTTTTTCAGGCATTCAGCTCCCTGGTAATAGGCTGTTGTGTCGCCACTTCCGTAGGTGTAAACGTAAAATGTTGCAAACGCAATTCCCAGGAAAATCTTCCAGAAAAAGTGTGGAATGAAATAACGGTAATCGGGATTCTGGGAATTTTTCAAGTAAATCCAGATGACAATAATGGTGAATACGATCAACCAGGCACTCGTAAAAACGTAGTCATTAAAAGTAAAGGAAAGGTACTTGTAACCCATGTTTACTGATGATGATAAGGTTCGTTACGCAAAATGGTCATGGCCCGGTAAACCTGTTCAATAAAGAGCAGACGGATCATTTGATGAGAAAAAGTCATTTGTGACAAGGAGATTTTTCCGTTCGCCCGCTGATAAACGGCATCACTGAAGCCATAAGGTCCGCCGATCACAAAGTAAAGGTGCTTTCCCCCGCGATTGAATTGTTCCTGGAGGTATTGGGAAAATGCCATGGAACTGAATTCTTTTCCGCGTTCGTCCAATAAAATAAGCGAGTCGGAGAAACCTACTTTTTCAAGGATCAGTTCTCCTTCTTTTTGCTTGATTTGTGCTTCGGATAAACTTTTGGCCTGCTTGATATCGGGAATGATGTGGAGTTGAAAAGAGATGTAATGGCGAAGTCGTTTCAAATATTCCTGTTCTCCTTCTTCCAAAAATTTCTTTCCCGTTTTACCGATACAAAGTAGTGTTACCTGCATGCGACGAATATACGAAAATTGTAGATAGTCCTAAATTATTCTTTCCCGGAAGCGCTATTTGATGAATTTAATCTATAAAAACAGTAGAATTTTCTGCTTGTCTGAATTTAGGCATTATATTTGTTGTCGTGGGTTCAAATAACAATTGAATTATGGGTTTTATTTTATCATTAATTGCTTCTTTCGTTTTATCTTTTCATTCGGTGTCAGATGCTAGTTTCGTGGCTGTTGAACAAGCATTCAACAGAGAGGATGCGGCTAAGATCGTATCTTACGGAAAAGATAAACTCTTGCTTCAGATTCAGGGGAAAGAAGGAGTGTATGCCCAATCTCAAGCAACTCAACTATTGAAAGACTTTTTTAATCGCAAACCGGTTTCAAGTTTTCGTTTCACGTTTAAAGGAAAAGAAAGCGATGATTCTCCGTTAACAACCGGAACGTATACTTCCAAAGACGAATCTTTCCGGGTCACAATCAAGTGGAAACACATCGGTGCAGACCTGAAGATCGAATCACTCTCCATTGAGTAGTAAGTTAAAAGCGAAAAAGGTATTAGTCGACTACGGTTAAATTATCATTTTTACCTTTTCAATTTTTACTTTTCAATTACCTTTACTTCATGTTTGATGAAATTGTAAAAAACGCTCTTCGTGAGGATTTAGGAGATGGTGATCATTCTTCTTTGGCTTGTATTCCTGAAAATGCATCCGGAATTGCTAAATTATTAGTGAAAGATACCGGAGTTCTTGCCGGTGTTGAAGTAGCGAAGAAAGTGTGTGAACTGGTAGATTCCAACCTGGTTTTCGAAGAATTGTTATCGGACGGAACCTGGGTGAAACCCGGAGATATTGCCTTTTATCTGAAAGGAAGTGCCCGTTCGATTTTAGCTGCAGAGCGTACTTTGCTGAACTTTATGCAGCGCATGTCCGGTATTGCAACTCAAACAAAAACATATGTCGACCTGTTGGAAGGAACTCAAACCAACTTGCTCGACACGCGCAAAACAACTCCCGGAATCCGTTACATGGAAAAATGGGCAGTGAGAATCGGAGGTGGAATGAATCACCGCTTTGCATTGTACGATATGATCATGTTGAAAGACAATCACGTGGATTTTGCAGGAGGAATTAAACAAGCCATCCAACGGACACAGGAATACCTGAAAATAACCGGGAAGCAATTGAAAGTGGAAATCGAAGTCCGGAATCTTCAGGAGTTGGATGAGGTGTTGGAAACCGGAATGGTAGATCGCATCATGCTGGATAACTTCACTCCGGATTTGCTCAAAGAAGCGATTGCAAAAATTGATAAACGTTATGAAACAGAAGCTTCCGGAGGAATTACGAAAGAAACACTTCGCGATTTTGCTGGAACAGGTGTCGATTATATTTCAGTCGGAGCATTGACGCATAGTTTCAAGAGCCTGGACATGAGTTTGAAAGCTGCGTTTTAATTCAGGTCGATCAACATCATACAAATATCGTCCAGCTGTTCTTCATTTCCCATCCATTTCAAAAGACCTTGTTCGATGTTCTGAAGGTGGTTTTTCGGATCAGGATGGTATTTTTCAAGAATCATTTTCTTCAGTCCCGGAGTTTTTAATTTCTTTCCGGTAACTTCTCCGAATTGATCAATACAACCATCCGAAAATAGTAGGATTCGCTGGTTTTCCTGATAATTTAATTCGTGAAGTTCGAATGCGAGACTGGATTCTGATTTTCCAACCGGTCTTTTGGTAGGAGGAATAACCTGGATTTCGTTTTCGTTCAAAATCCATAGAGGATTGTTTGCACCGCAGAATCTCAGAATTTGTTTTTCCGAATTGTAACAGGCTACGGAAATATCCATCCCGTCAGATAATTCAAGCCCGTCCGTAAGCAGGTAATCCCTTAAATAAGCGCTTACCCGTGTCAATAAATCTGCAGGATCGGCATCTTCCAGCAAACGGGCAGATTCGTTCAGTGCATTCATACATAATACGCTCATCATTGCTCCCGGAACTCCGTGGCCTGTACAATCTGCAACTGCGACGAATTTCCAGATATCTTCCCCGAGCCGGATGCGTTTTACCCAGTAAAAATCTCCGGCAACAATGTCTTTCGGATGATAAAATACATTTAAATTCGGAACAAGCTTGCTGTAATAAGAACTGCTCGGAAGCAAGGCATTCTGAATCCGTTTTGCATACAAAATACTGCTTGTAATCTCTTCATTCTTTTGCTCTAGTTCGTTTCGTTGTAAAATGACTTCTTTGGTGCGCAATTCAACTTCTGATTCCAGCTGGATATTCAGCGATTGTTTCAATTCGTTTGCTTCGGCGAGAACGGAAATCGAGGCATCGTTCATGAGTTTGAACCGCAATAAGATTCCGAAAGTCAAAATGACCATTTCTACGGCAAAACCGATCTGCAGACCATTGTCTGCAAGGAAACTGTTGGGAATGACTCCGAAATTCCGAAGAACAAAGGCAAATACGGAAACCTGTAGAACGGAAAATGCCACGAGGTAGGATTTTGCAGTTTTGGAACCCGTCTTCAGGGTGACGATCAACGGATAAATAATAAACAAATTCAGAACGAGTGTCATAGCATTGACTGTCACTGCTGAAATATTCATAAAAACCGTTCCTGGAAGCAAACTAATCACGCAATTGGTGAGCAGAATGATCTGGAAGAAACGGATAACGGGTTTTATTTTTGGAGTATTGACGGCCAGTTCGAGGTAGCGGTAAGTGAAATTGAGAAAGAAGAAAACCCCGAGTGAGGCAAAGAAGGGATTTGCCCGGTTGGAAATAAAGTATTGATCTGTCCATAGCCAGGTTGTTCCGAATCCTAAAAGAGATAATTGCAACAGTGTAAACGAAACGCCATAAAACGTATAAATGTAGGCAATACGCTGCCGGAAGAGAATTCCAAGCGACAAATTCAGAATGATGACAAAGATCATAATCCCGAACAGGAGTCCGTAGAAAACCTGTTTGTTGGCATGTTTGATCTGAATCGACGAACCTTTCTCGATGGAACTTTGAAAATAGAATTGTTCGCCACCATTGTTGACACGGAACAGAAAGCCGTTCGTGCTGTTCGGATCCAGTTTTAACGGGAAAATAAGCTCGCGGCTTCCGTCGTATCGCCATGAAAATGGTCTTTGATCCCCGCTTTTGGCAATCGGAATAAAGGTATTGGTTCCAATGCGTTTGTAAACATCTACCTCGTCAATGATGGGATTGCTTAATTTGAGCATCCGGATCAATCTCGAATCCGAGGTGTTTTTTGTTTCAAAATAGAACCAAACGTCTTTTGTTTCAAACCCCAGGTTGACCATCCGGGAATTGATCGGTTTGAATTGATCGAGTTTTGATTTGACCGATTGAATATCAGAATTGGCCGATCCTGCAATGAAATATTTCAATTGAGATCCCTGCAGTTCTACAAAATCTGCCTGGGGAGTTACAGAAACCTGAGCATGCGAAAAAAAGTGGGCAAGGGAGAGAAGAAAAACAATCAGATACTTTTTCACCATACACAAGTTTATTCCAATATTTCAGTTCGTTAGATACGCAAGAGCATATCCATTGGATTTATATTCGGTGATAAAAATACAAGGAATAATGAAAGATTAAATCGTTAGTTGTCCAGAATGTCGTCGTCTTCGTCTTTGTTTCTTCTGAAAGGGTTGATAAAGTAAGAAATTCCCGTTATTGCGAGGCCCAAAATTAAAATCTGGGAGGAGTATTTCAAATGCATCGTTTGAAAAATAAACCCGATGAAAATGACTACGGAACCAATCCAGAACAAGAGATTAAACTCTTCCCATTTCTCTTCCGGAAGAAAGCGAAATTGCAGCAGGCTGAGAAGTAAACCCAATCCGCCAAAGACATAAAATCCGATTCTGACTGCTGTAGGATAGCCCAGTGTATTTTGGGTATAGATCAATACAGCGCAAACTATTCCAAGAATGTACGAGATGTTTGAAATACTTTTTAGCTGTTTTGCGGTCATGCGGTTATAACTCAGTAGTTTCGTAAAAGGTACAAATATCTTCGCAAAAAGGTTCTAAACGATCATGATTTCCGTTTGAAAAAATAAGCTTCTGGCATTTGGGTAAGCTTTCGGAAATTCTTCTGATCGTTTGAAGGACTAACGGATTTTTGCAAAGCGTTTCCATTCCGTCAATAATTACAAGCGTTAGTTGGTTGATATGGAATCCGTTTTGATTGTATAATTCAAGTAAACGCTTCGGATTTCCGATAATGATTTCTGTACCGTCGAAAATAGCGTTCCGCTGTTCGATGATTTTTCCTTTGTCGTCTGCAATTTCCACTGTTACATCCGATCGCTTCATTAAATGATGAAATGATTTGACATATTCCCGTGCATTTTCCGGAGTAGGAGTGAACCACAACACGCGTGGAGATCCTTCCAGCATTTCGGGAGCCCTCATAAATGAAATGTACAACAATCCGTTGATCAGTTCCTGATCCATAACCGTATGAATCAGCTGATTTTTTCCTTGTTTGGCAAGTTTGATTAATTTTTCTTGTTTTTCGGTATACTTATCGATACCTGATTCGATCAGGTTATTTTCCAG